>JBMDYE010000001.1:0-19389 GCA_048595135.1 Planktothrix sp.
AAAATCCTCGTCCGGGTCATCTCGTCAATTATTTTATCACCCAAACCGAACAACAAAAGCTCAGTGCAGTTAAAATTTTAGAGGCTATATTAGAAGGATTAGGGGAAATTTGGCCAGGACGTTTAACGCTAAATAACGTTAATTTAGGGGATGTTTGGTATTATTCAGGGTTAGAAAAATTTGATTCTAATTATCCTTATGTTCCCTTCCATAAATTATCGCAATGGTTAACTTACTCTTTGCTGGAACCCTTACAAGGGTTAGGATTAGAAATAACAGATTTAGATCAATTAACAGGATTAGCTGAATATCGGAATGGGGGATTATACTTAGATTTAGGATTATTAGAACTGAAAGATCCGCAGCTAGCTGAACAAACCCATAAACCCGATTCACCTGTTATAATAGAATGGCGATCGCTCACTTTAATTTTACTGGATAAAATCGCAGAAATCATTCGAGAAAAATTGCACTCCTCCCCCACCGACTTTCCTTTAGTTAAAGTATTACAAGGAGGAACCTGGAATGCTGGAAGAGAAATTGCGAAACAAAAGCGTTCTGATGGTTCACCGCCTTTGAAGTTAGACAGTGATGGAACCGTGTTTTAATTCAATTCTATTAATCATGGGAGATCATAAGAATGGGAATTTATTCTAATCTAATTTTTCCTCGGTTAATTGATGTAGTGATGTCTAATCCTGAGATGGCTCAACAACGCCAAAACTTATTAAAAGAAGCAACAGGAGAAATTTTAGAAATAGGATTTGGAACGGGAATCAATCTACAATATTATCCAAATAATATTAATAAAATTACCACTCTTGATGTTAATAAGGGGATGAATTCTCTGGCGAAAAAGCGAATTAAAGCATCTAAAATTGAGGTGGATAATCGAGTTTTAAATTCAGAACAGTTACCGATGCCTGATCAGAGTTTTGATACAGTGGTAAGTACCTGGACGCTGTGCAGTATTGCGAAGGTTGAACAAGCGTTAAAAGAAATTCATCGAGTTCTTAAAATAGGCGGAAAATTTCTATTTATTGAACATGGATTAAGCGATAAACCGAATATTCAAACCTGGCAAAATCGCTTAACTCCCTTACAAAAAATGATCGGTGATGGGTGTCATCTCAATCGTAATATCCAGAAGTTAGTCGAAAATCAATTTAATTCGGTTCATCTAGAACAATTTAACTTAGAAAATACACCAGAAACCGTTGGATATACCTATAAAGGAGTTGCCTATAAAAACAGTCACCCGTAGGGGCGAAGCATTCGGACAGAAATTTATGATAAGAACCGATAACTTACCTACCGAATGCTTCGCCCGTACCCAGTAATCAGTAATTAGTGCTTCTTCCCTATTGCAAGAGTGCAAGAGTGCAAGAGTGCAAGAGTACAAGAGTGCCTAATTCTTAATTCTGTTCCTTAAGTGCTACGCACAGGCTACGCCAACGTTTCACGACTGACGCTACTTGAGTCTCTTAATTCTTAATTCTTAATTCTTCCTATGCTTGCGCTGGCGGAACCGTTTGAACCCATCCGGGTTGCTGAACTTCCCGCAATACATAGTTACCCGGCGGAACGTTTGTAAACACGTAACTGCCATTAGCGCCTGTTACGGTTGTGGGTTCGGTCGGGTCAAGGGTGCCATTGCCATTGGCGTCAATATAAATTGTCCACCCCTGTAACGGGGTTTCACCTGCATCAAACAAACCATTGGCGTTTGTATCATTAAACTTTATGCCACTCACAGAACCGAATTGACGGTTGCCGAAGTTAACAATGGCATTGGTGCCACCACTGATGCCAACGGGGCCAGGGTTCGGGGTCGTTTGTGTCCATCCCGGTTGCAACACTTCCCGCAGGGTATAATTTCCGGGGGCAACATTAGAAAAGGTATAACGACCATTCACACCAGTTACGGCACTTGCTTCTGTGGCTTCAAGGGTGCCATTCCCGTTGGCATCAATAAAAATCGTCCACCCCTGTAACGGAATTTCCCCCGCATCTAACAAGGCATTGGCGTTGGTATCATTGAACTTTAAGCCTGTAATCGTGCCGAATTGGTTATTGCCAAAGTTAATTCCGGTGATGTTACTGCCTCCGGTGACACTGACAGGCCCAGGGTTTGGGGTGGTTTGAACCCATCCGGGTTGCTGCACTTCCCGAACGGCATAATTACCGGGCGGAATGTTACTAAACAGATAACCACCATTGGCATTTGTAACCGTTGTTGGTTCTGTCGCTTCTAAGGTGCCATTCCCGTTGGCATCAATAAAAATTGTCCATCCCGCTAAACCCGCTTCCCCAGTATCGAGGGCGGCATTACTATTGAGATCATTAAATTTGACCCCAGCAATGGAACCAAACTGACGGTTGCCAAAGTTAATAATGGCATTGGTGCCGCCGCTGACTCCAACGGGGCCAGGGTTCGGGGTGGTTTGTGTCCATCCCGGTTGCTGTACTTCTCGAATGGTATAGTCTCCCGGTGGGACATTGGCGAAGGTGTAACGACCATTTGCACCTGTGACCACCGTTCCTTCTCCAGGGTCAGGAACGCCATTTCCGTTCCCATCCGCAAAAATTGTCCATCCCTGGAGCGGCGTTTCCCCAGCATCAAACAAGGCATTGCCATTACTATCGTTGAATTTAATTCCTGTAATGGTGCCAAATTGGTTGTTGCCGAAGTTAACGCCCGTAATATCCCTACCCCCAATCACATTCGCGGGGCCAGGGTTCGGGGTGGTTTGAACCCATCCCGGTTGCTGCACTTCCCTAACGGTGTAGTTACCCGGAGCTAAGTTCGTGAAGGCATAGCCTCCATTAGCATCGGTTAACGTCGTTGGTTCTGTGGCTTCGAGTGTACCGTTATTGTTGGCATCAATAAAGATTGTCCATCCCGCTAAACCCGGTTCACCAGGGGTGAGTAGGCTATCGCGATTGAGATCATTAAATTTAATCCCGGTGATGGAACCGAGTTGAGTATTGCCGAAGTTGATCCCGTTGAGGTTTTGTCCTGAACCTAAGTTAATCGGAGCAGGATTTTGACGACCTTCAGGAGTAGGAATCAAGCTCAATGCGGGTGAATCAGATAAGAACTCCATAAGTTAAATTGCCCTGTTATGACTAATATTTGGTTGCCCTCAAGGGTTTTTCTGATGGAAACTGAGAATCTGGCTATTATGCTACTTTACATTTTATTTTTCATCTAGCCAGAAGTCCGTAAATTAAATTTATGAATTCACAATCCCAAACCCTAATCGTGAGTCGTTCCTCAATCAAAGAATGGACAAAGGGCAGAATCAACGAGAAAACAATAGCCCAAGCTCAATTAATTTCAGGCTATTTATAAGAGGAGCGATCGCATTTTCTCTAAGTCCTCAACTCGTTTATTTTAAGAATAATTTAATCTTTCCGACTATCTCCTCATCTTAAAATGCGACTGCTTTTATTTGTTAATTTTGGTTAATTTTTATTGATTTAGTTTTTCTACGGATTGACAATTCTCTATTTTATTAATAGCTTTATTAAAAATTTGCAGCAATCAAAACAAGATGAATCCGAATCAACGCCAAGCGTATTGGCGGGCTAACACCGCTTTGATTAGAAATTTACTAATCATTTGGGCTGTTGTCTCCCTAGGAATGAGCATTTTATTTGTTCTACCGTTAAATACTATTCGCTTTTTTGGAGTCCCCTTTGGATTCTGGATGGCACAACAAGGCTCAATTTATGTCTTTGTTGCCCTAATTTTTGTTTACGCAGTGCAGATGGATAAATTGGATCGCAAATACAATAAAAGGAATGATTAAATGTCAGTAGAAGCTTGGACAACATTATTCGTAATTCTTTCTTTTATCCTGTATTTATATATTGGATGGAGATCACGGGTTAAAGACAGTAAAGGGTTTTATGTTGCTGGACATGGGGTTCCCTCCCTCGCTAACGGTGCCGCCACCGCCGCCGATTGGATGTCTGCCGCCTCGTTTATGTCAATGGCGGGACTGATTTCTTTTTTAGGGTATGATGGCTCAATTTATTTGATGGGATGGACGGGGGGTTATGTCCTTTTAGCGTTACTTTTAGCTCCCTATTTACGCAAGTTTGGAAAATATACAGTTCCTGATTTTGTCGGCGATCGCTATTATTCAAATATTGCTCGCGTTGTTGCCGTTGTCGCTGCAATTTTTGTATCAATGACCTATGTGGCAGGACAAATGCGCGGCGTGGGAATTGTATTTAGTCGATTCCTACAAGTTCCGATTGAAACAGGTGTAGTCATCGGCATGATTATTGTCGGTTTCTTTGCAGTTTTAGGGGGAATGAAAGGCATTACTTGGACACAGGTTGCCCAGTATTTTATCTTAATTATTGCTTATTTAATTCCCGCCATTGCGATCGCCTGGATTCTCACCGGAAATCCAATTCCACAGTTAGCCTTTACCTTCAGTGATATTACCACAAAACTAAATCAAATTCAAACAGATTTAGGGTTTCAAGAATATACCCAACCCTTTGTCAATAAACCGATGCTAGATGTATTATGTACAACTCTAGCATTAATGGTGGGAACCGCAGGTTTACCCCATGTTATCGTCCGATTCTATACCGTTCCTGATGTAAGAGCGGCGCGCTATTCCGCAGGGTGGGCGTTATTATTTATCGCCATCTTATATACTACTGCCCCCGCTTTAGCAATGTTCGCTCGTTATAATCTGGTTAATAGTTTGAATAACCAACCCATTACGGAAGTCCAACAATTAGATTGGGTCAGAAAATGGGAACAAACCAAACTCTTGACTTTTGAAGATAAAAATAACGACGGTCGGGTTCAATTTACCCCCAATAAGGAAACTAATGAAATTAAAGTTGATAACGATATTATTGTGTTATCAACGCCCGAAGTTGCTAAACTCGCCCCTTGGGTGATTGCCTTAGTCGCAGCCGGTGCATTAGCCGCCGCTTTATCGACTGCATCCGGCTTACTTTTGGTGATTTCCAGTTCCATTGCCCATGATATATATTATCGGATTATTAATCCTGGGGCGTCGGAATCAAGGCGGGTGATGGTGGGGCGAGTTATGGTGGGATTTGCGATCGCAATTTCCGGTTATTTTGGGATTAATCCCCCTGGATTTGTGGCGCAAGTAGTCGCCTTTGCTTTTGGGTTAGCCGCAGCCAGTTTTTTCCCAATTATTATCTTAGGAATTTTCGACAAACGCACCAACCGAGAAGGCGCCATCGCCGGAATGATTGTGGGTTTAGCCTTCACATTATTCTATATTGTTGGGGTGAAATTTTATGGGATGACCCCTTGGTTTTTCGGGGTTTCTCCTGAAGGCATTGGTACGTTTGGAATGGTGTTAAATTTCTTAGTCACCTTGGGTGTTTCTCGTGCTACTGCACCGCCACCGTTAGAAATTCAAGCGCTGGTTGAAAATTTACGCACGCCAACGGATGAACCGCCCGCGTTAGATGAAATTGACGAAGAACATTTGGATTAAAGTCTCGTTCAAAACAGCAGCACTGAAGAAGATTAACTATTTTTAAAATGAATAAAATCTATCCCCCTGGATTTGCAACCCAGGGGATTGTTTTGTTAATTCTCCATCCCTGTAAGACTCAGTTCAAACGAATCAGACAGTCCTGGATAACGGGTCTTGGCTTCAATGGTGTAACGTCCAGGTTGAAGGGTTTGTACTAAGGGTGGATTATAAGAAATCCCGTAACAATCCTGCTCGTTAATTCTGTAGGCCCGTGGCTCTACACCCTCCAACAGAGACACAGAAGCAGGTCGTTCTGACTTCAATAATATTGCGACGGTGGTTTCTTCAGCAAGCGAAAATATAAAGTATTTGATAGAATTCTCTTCTAGATAGTTTGAAGACATTGAATTATCCCAAGTTCCCGATACCGTTTCCCCAATTTTGATTGGAGAGTTACGGGAAGAAAGGTTTAGTTCAAAAGAACCTTCTTGTCCTTCATAGCAAGTCGTCGCTTCAATAGTGTATAATCCGGGCTGAAGTATTTGAACTAATCGTGAATTACGACCATCTCCTCCATCATCATCATTTGTTATGGGGCTATCATTGGTGTCTGTACCCTTGAAGAGAACCAGATAGGTATCTATCTCAGATTTCAATGATATGGTGATCGTGTCTTCTTCAGAAAGCCAAAAGCTGTAATGTCTGGCATAACTGCCTGAACGCCAGTTAGATCGAGGTGCTTCAGCATTCCAAGTTCCTGATATTGTTTGTCCAATTTTAATCGAGGACTCACTCGGCAAATTCAATACAGAAAGACTGAGTTCAAAAGAACCTTCCTGTCCTTCATTACAAGTTGTCGCTTCAATGGTATAAGTTCCGGCTTGAAGTGTTGTTATTAATTGGGAATTTCGAGAATAATTACTGGCATCGTCATTATAGACTATGGGTCTGTCATTGATATCTAAACCATTGAAAAGATACACAAGGGGATCTGTTTCTGATGTCAGCGATATCACTACAGTCGTTTCTTCAGATAGTGAAAATGTAAAATATTTGGCATAGCTTCCTGAGCGCCAATTGGAAAACGTTCCAGCATCCCAACTTCCTGATAAGTTTTGTCCTAGATTAATGGGTTCCATTGCCTTTATAATGATGAGTCTGGTTTATTAATCAAATTTTACTGGATTAAGATGTTTAAATTTTCATCCAGTTTTACGCGCAACAAAACTTATTCTTTCTTGATTATAGTGCTATTATTTTTTTAACTTTAAAAGCTAGGATAATATCAAATAATTATCATTTTTCCGAGGGAAAGGATGCGATCGCTCAATCCACTCAAACAATCAATAGATGGATAACCCCTTATTTGGACGACGACACTATAGCAAATTAATCGTCTTGGAGTTGCAACGGCGACTGCAAGCAATGGGATATAATCCAGGGGAAGTCAATGGTCGCTGGACTTCAGATACAGAAGCCGCCATCGAACAAGCTCAACAAAAATATGGTGTTTCGGGTGGTAAAACCAACGCCGCTTATTTTGTGGTGATTCCTGGGAACCGAGAAGACTTACCCAAAATTGCAGAACAAGTGATTTTATTAGGCGTACCCGAAACAGGCGTTTATCAACGAGATAGTGTATTTGACCCTAAAGTAGCCGTAGGGCCATTTTTTAACCCAGAAGTGGCAAAACGTTGGTTACGTTACCTACGAGATTTTGGCTTAAGCCAAGCGGCAATTTATTATGGATGTTAGTCTGAGAGGTTCTTGAAAATAAAAAAGACGCGATCGCTCGCGCCTCATTTAAAATTAGTTATAATGTTACTTAACGGAACATACTGCTCACAGAACTATCTTCATGAATGCGCCAAATCGTTTCACCGAGTAAATTAGCAACAGACAGAATTGTTAACTGCTCAAACTGTTTGTCCGGTGCGACGGGAATCGTATTAGTGACAATCACTTCTTCAAATAAACCACTCGATAACCGTTCAATCGCAGGAGGGGAGAAAACCGCATGGGTTGCACAGGCGTAAACCTGTCTTGCCCCTTCTCGACGCAGTAACCGAGCGCCCTCAGAAATGGTTCCGGCGGTGTCAATCATATCATCCACTAAAACCGCCGTTTTCCCTTTCACATCCCCAATCACATTCAGCACTTCTGCCACATTATGAGCTTGACGACGTTTATCAATAATCGCCAAAGGCGCATCATTGAGTTTTTTAGCAAAAGCTCTGGCCCGTGCCACACCTCCAACATCGGGGGAAACCACCACCAAATCTTCTAACTGCTTGCTTGCCAAATAATCAAGAATGACGGGCGAACCATAAACATGATCAAACGGAATATCAAAATATCCTTGAATTTGAGCCGAGTGTAAATCCATCGCTAGAATGCGACTTGCACCCGCTTCTGTAATCAAATTCGCCACTAATTTTGCGGTAATAGATTCACGACCTGCGGTTTTCCGGTCGGCTCTGGCGTATCCATAGTAAGGAATTACCGCAGTCACTTGTCGAGCCGAAGCCCGTTTACAGGCATCAATCATGATCAACAATTCCATTAGATGGTCGTTGACCGGATAACAGGACGGCTGAATCAAATAAACGTCACAGCCTCGAATCGATTCTTGTATCTGGATGTAAATTTCTCCATCAGCGAATCGTTTGCGAACCATCGGCCCCAAATCGATTCCGAGATAACGACTCACTTCCATTGACAGGGCAACATTTGCAGATCCCGAAAAGATTCGTAACCGACTGTGGTCGGCAACCAATGGCTCAGAGAACGGAAGCGGTAAAGTAGCAGAACGGATCACGGCGAACCCTCACAGTTCATTCATGGCAATGTTATCATTCCAGCCAAGACTGGAATTCTGGACAGGTTGGACATCTAGACTTTTGCGTGAGTCTGGTAACAGACAAAACACCCGATGGCCATCAGTCATGTCGTTTTCAGCCCATCTCAAGCATTTCTGCTTGGCAGCCTGATCACGACCGTCATCTATATTAATTGTGTGAAATCATCAATAAAATTAAAATAGGGAAAATACGGAGAATAGGTGAACTACCGCACAGCTACCCGATTGGGTTCGGTGTGGGATTGTGAACTCACAGGAGAATGCCTCAAGACAGACTTGCGCCCACCTCTTGGCAGGTTTACTTGTGGGTTGGGCTATATACACGCTAACTTGACAGTACAGCATGGAATTTAGCCTAACGTTCTAGTTAAATTTATGTTAAAACAGTTCGGCTGATACAGCAACAAAAAACACAAAGGTGCTTTAATGTGTTCCCCCTGTTATAGTTTTGATTGCAGATCAGGAAGTTGAGAGAGCCATGAGCTTGAAAGATCAAGTCAGTGAAGACATCAAAACCGCCATGAAGTCGAAGGATAAAGTTCGACTCGAAACCGTTCGCAGTATTAAAAAAGTTCTCATCGAAAAAGAAAGCACGATTCGGGGTCAGGGTCAAGAAACCTTAACCGAAGCGCAAGAGTTAGAAATCTTAATCCAACTGGCTAAACAACGGCGAGATTCCATTGAACAATATCAAAAAGCCGGACGGGACGATTTAGCTGCACAGGAACAAGCTGAACTCGCCATTATTGAAGAATATTTGCCCAAACAACTCAGCGATGAGGAAGTGAGCGTTATTATTGATGAGATCATCACCCAGGTAGGAGCCAGTTCTGCGAAAGACATGGGTAAAGTGATGGGACAAGCCATGCAACGTCTGAAAGGTCAAGCCGATGGGAAAAAAGTTCAGGAACTCGTTAAAGCAAAACTAGGAGGCTAGTACAGTAATCAGTAATCAGTAATCAGTAATCAGTAGTCAGTCTTGAGTCTTTAGTTTTTACGTCGTATGCACGTTCAAAATTTACAACCAGGAACTTTCAACGATTGAACGATTAACTTTGAACTATTCACTGATTACTGACTACTGATTACTGATTACTGTAAAGACTGGTGACTGTAAACTAACCCCTACTTGTGTATGCAATCTGCTCTTTCGATTGGAACAATTCTGCAAAACCGCTACCGCTTGATTGGGATTTTAGGTCAGGGGGGATTTGGTCGTACTTATTTAGCAGAAGACCAAGGACGCTTTAATGAACGGTGCGCCCTCAAAGAATTTATTCCTGTACAAACCGGAACCTACGCCCTAGAAAAATCAAAAGAACTGTTTCGTCGAGAAGCACAAATTCTCTACCAAATTCATCATGCTCAAATTCCTCAATTTGGTGCGGTTTTTGAACAAAATCAACGGTTATTTTTAGTTCAAGATTATGTCGAAGGCAAAACCTATCATGCCTTATTAATGGAACGGAAAAATAGCCCGACGGGTTTGCCAAAAACCTTTAGTGAAGAGGAAATTGTCCGATTTTTACGGCAAATGTTGCCCGTTTTAGGTCATATTCATAGTTTAGGCATTATTCATCGAGATATCTCCCCGGATAATATTATTTTACGCCACCGAGATCAGTTACCCGTTTTAATTGATTTTGGGGTGGTGATTGAACTGGCGACTCGTATTAATACCCCCGATTTAACCTTACCCCCCGCAACGAGAGTGGGAAAACTCGGTTATGCTCCCTTTGAACAAATTCAAACCGGACAAGCGTTTCCCAGTAGCGATCTCTACGCCTTAGCCGTCACTGCGATTGTTCTCTTAACGGGTCAAGAACCTCAATATCTTTTAGATCAAACCGCTTTATCGTGGAATTGGCAACCCTACGCCCCGGTGAGTCCAGGGTTAGCCCAAATTTTAAATCGGATGTTAAATCGACAACCGAGCGATCGCTACCCAAGCGCTCAGGACGTTGAAACTGCTCTATCGACCCTCAATCAACCCGTCACTCAACCGCGGACTCAACCCGTTGTTATTCCCCAGTCCACCCCCCAACCCCAACCCCCAACCCCCAACCCTGATCCGAATTTCTCCCAAATTCCCACCCTGGCGGTTGGTCGTCCTTTAGTCACTCAACAACATCAACCCCAACCGCCACAACAACAGCAAGTTAACAATAATCCTGTTGTTCCTGTTCCCGATCCAACCCCTCCTGCTTCTAGTTCCACCAATTCTTTCTCGTTCCCGCAATCGTTATGGGATAAACCCGCTGTAGTGATTATTGTGGGGACAATTGTGGCAATTTTAGCCGCTTGGGGATCTTGGATGTTAGTGAAAGGATTCTTAAATGCGTCTGATCCTGAATCGGAATCTACCCCAACGGCAACTTCTCCCGCCACTCCGCTTCCATCGATTCCGTTACCTGGTTTACCTTCTCCCACCTTTACCCCACCGCTAGCCAGTCCCACACCCACCACCGAACCGACCCCCACCACCGAACCGACCCCCACCACCCGGCGGTTAAGTTTAATTATTGGGGAACCGACGGTGATAGAAGGCAATTTGAAAGCGAATCAAACGGTCAATTATGTGATTTCTGCTGAAGCGGGACAACAATTTTATTCTTCGGTGATTGGAGATGGGGTTCTGCTAACGTTAATTGGCCCGGAACAGCAACCCGTTGATGAGCGATCGCAAGGCGTCTCCTTGTGGCAAGGAGCCCTTCCTCAAAGTGGGGATTATACAATTGTCTTGAACCCAATCCCTGGGTTAGCGGGCAGTAATTACACCTTAGAACTAACTTTAATTAATTCTCTTCCGCCGATTAATCCCACTGAACCGCAACCCGAACCTACACCGGAACCGACGCCGGAACCGATACCCATTCCGGAACCGGAACCGACTCCAGTTCCGACTCCAGAACCCACCCCCGCGCCGACACTCGCACCGACACCGGAACCGACACTCGCACCGACCCCAGAACCCACCCCCGCACCGACACTCGCACCGACACCGGAACCCCCGCTAGAACCGACTCCAGAACCCACCCCCGAACCGACTCCAGTTCCCCAAGTGGATGCAACGCCAAGTGCTGAACCCGAATTAGAAGCAACAATGGAACCTGAATTGCCACCTTCTAGTCGTCCCTTCCTACCCCCGTCTTAGGATAGAAGCCAGGAGGCAGAAAAAAGGGAGGAGGGAAGTTTTCTGAACTGATAACTGGTGATGTGTCCGACTGATGACTGGTGACTGTCCTGTTCCCTACTATAAAATTAATAATAAATTTTTCTGTTGTTTTGATGATGAAGAATACGTTATTGATTGCGGGAACGGATACCAATGTTGGGAAAACGGTATTAACATCGGCGTTAATTGCTTATTGGCAGAAATATTATTCTTCTGAACGTTTGGCAGTTTTGAAACCGATTCAAACGGGAATTGGCGATCGCGAATTATATCAGGAACTTTTTACGTTAGATCAAACAATAGAAGAACTGAATCCCTTATCTTTTGCCGCTCCCTTGGCTCCCCCTATTGCGGCGGAAAAAGAAGGAAAAATCGTAGATTTAAAAAGAGTTTGGTCTACCTTTTGTCAATTACAAAAAAGCCGAGATTTTGTTTTAGTTGAAGGATTGGGGGGATTAGGATCTCCAGTAACGTATGAATTGATTGTGGCAGATTTAGCAAGGGATTGGCATTTACCGACAATTTTAGTGGTTCCAGTTCGTTTAGGAGCGATCGCCCAAGCCGTTGCTAATGTGGCTTTAGCCCGTCAAATGAATGTTTTTCTGAAAGGGATTGTTTTAAATTGTGTCGAACCTTGCTCTGAAGAAGATATTCAAGATTTAACACCGATTCATTTATTAGAATCCTTAACTCAAGTTCCGATTTTAGGAATTTTACCGTATTTAGAGTCTGCCCACTCTCTTGAAAAATTAACTGAAATTGCTTCTAATTTAGACTGGGAAAGAATCAAAAATTAGTAATGAGTCATCAGTAATCAGTAATTAGTTAAGAGTTGAGAGTTCCTTGGTTTTCAGGTTGAACCGGGAAACCCGTTGTTGAAGGTTCTGCCTTCTTTAATCGTCAGAGTCCCAGGTTAAACCCAGCAACGAGGACAGAATTCTCGTAGGAGTCACGAGTCAGCAGTCGAAGGCTTTATAACAGAGGCTTACAGAAATCTGAAATGTCCCCGACTGTCGTGGCGACTGTTATAGGAACTGATCACTGATTACTGATTACTGATTCTGTTCAGAGGAAACCAAAAAAGGACATTGAGAAATGTTACAATAAATTATTTATTAAGCTAATTTTTAGATTGCTGACAAACCAATGGTTTCTATAATTCCTAGTGTAAATTCTGCTAATATATCACAACTTCGGCTCGAGATTCGGAGCTTACAACCGCAGCTTGTTGAATGGCGACGCCGTTTCCATCAATATCCTGAACTCGGATTTAAGGAAACCTTAACGGCAGCGTTTGTCTCTGAACAACTGAGAAAATGGGGAATTGATCATCAAACGGAAGTTGCAAAAACCGGAATTGTGGCGACGATTGAGAGTGGAAAGCCGGGGCCTGTTTTAGCGATTCGGGCGGATTTAGATGCGTTACCCATTCAAGAAGAAAATGACATCCCCTACAAATCTCAACATGATGGGATTATGCACGCCTGTGGACATGATGGACATACGGCGATCGCCTTAGGAACCGCTTATTATTTAGCTAATCATCGCCATCGTTTTCGGGGGACAGTGAAAATCATTTTTCAACCCGCCGAAGAAGGGCCAGGGGGAGCTAAACCGATGATTGAAGCGGGAGTGTTAAAAAATCCTGATGTGGATGCGTTAATTGGGCTACATCTGTGGAATAATCTCCCGGCGGGAACCGTTGGCGTGCGGAGTGGGGCGTTAATGGCG
Source organism: Planktothrix sp. (assembly GCA_048595135.1). GTDB lineage: Bacteria > Cyanobacteriota > Cyanobacteriia > Cyanobacteriales > Microcoleaceae > JBMDYE01. The sequence continues at coordinate 13,256 of JBMDYE010000001.1, forward strand.
GCGGTTGAAAAATTTCAATGCACGATTTTTGGCAAGGGAGGACATGGTGCGATTCCCCATCAAACCGTTGACTCTATTGTGGTGGCTTCCCAGATTGTTTTAGCATTACAAACTATTGTAGCTCGGAATATTAATCCATTAGAATCAGCAGTGGTGACCGTTGGCTCCCTCAACGCTGGAAAAACGGATAACGTGATTCCCGATAGTGCGAGAATGTTAGGAACGGTTCGATATTATAATCCCGATTTTAAAGGATTTTTTGGTCAGCGTATTGAACAAATTATTGCTGGAATTTGCCAAAGTCAAGGGGCTAGTTATGAACTCAATTACGCGCCTTTATATCCACCCGTTATTAATGATCAACAAATCGCAGAATTAGTCCAAAGCGTTGCGGAAACCGTTGTGGAAACACCGATGGATGTAATTCCCAATTGCCAAACGATGGCAGCAGAAGATATTTCCTATTTTCTCCAAGCTGTTCCAGGGTGCTATTTCTTTTTAGGTTCAGCGAATGCTGAGAAAAATTTAACTTATCCCCATCATCATCCTTGTTTTAATTTTGATGAAACGGTGTTAGGAATGGGGGTAGAAATATTTGTGCGTTGTGTAGAAAAGTTTTGCCGCTAACCTCTTTCCCCTCCCTCCCCCTCTTCCCTGTTCTGCATCTGCCTCCTGACTTTGACGATAAACTCGTCGCTTAATCCGTTTAAAATGAGAATTGGGGTGGTTTCAATTCGTTGCTTCTGGGATAGAAACAAGGGAGCAAAGCATTGTTGAGTTCCCTTCAACAATGACAGCTTTCAGCACCAATGAACGCTATTTTTAATCAGGTGAGGCGAAATTTGTGTTGAAATTGATAGGAGGCAGTAATTTTAAAGGAAAGAGCCGATATCCCTTAAGATTGGTCTTGATTATTCCCTTCTTGCTACAAATTTTTGGAGCCGTTGGGTTAGTCGGCTATTTCTCCTTAAAAAATGGACAACAGGCTGTTGATAAACTTGCTCAAGAATTAAGTGAAGAAGTTTACCACCGGATTCAACAACACCTCAACAGTTATTTAGCCATTCCCCACTCCATTAACCAATTGAATACGAATGCCTATCAATTGGGCATACTGAATCTCAATGATTATGATTTATTAGGACGTTATTTTTGGCAACAAGTGAAAACCTTTGGGGTTGGTTATATTGGCTATGTTTCCAAAAATGGAGACTTGATCGCAGCAGGATATTACACCGACCCCAATCAACCGATTATTGATGAAAAATCGGCTCGTACTAATAATATTGATAAAATTTATCCTACTGATGAGCAAGGCAGACGTCAAGAATTGTCCTTGATCGTTGAAGACTTCAACCCGCAAGAGGAAGACTGGTATCCACAAGCCTTAATTTCAGGACGTCCAGGTTGGTCAACGGTTTATCCATGGGATGAAAATCCTGAGATTTTAGCAATTACCGCCAGCGCTCCTCTTTCCGATCAAAATCAACAGTTTTTGGGGGTTTTTTTTACTGACCTGCGCCTCACTCAAATCAGTGATTTTCTCAAACAAATTGAGGTGAGTCCGTCGGGCAAAATGTTTATTATGGAGCGGAATGGATTGTTAATTGCCAGTTCCTCCGCAACAGAAGTGCCCTATAAATTGCAGGGACAAAGGGCGATGCGATTAATGGCAACCGATAGCATTGATCCGTTAATTCAGGCAACATCTTCCGCAATTAAACAACAAATTCACAATTTTCAGAAAATTCAAACCCATCACAGTTTTACCTTGAAAATCAATGGCGAGCGCCACTTTGTCCAGGTTGCACCTTGGCGAGATGCTTATGGTTTGGATTGGTTAATTGTGATTGTTCTACCGGAATCTGACTTTATGGCTGAGATTCAAGCCAATTATCAGATGACGATCCGATTATCGCTCGTGGCATTATTCGTGGCAATTTTGATTGGAGTTGGGACAGCCCGTTGGATTAGTATTCCGATTTCTCGATTAAATACTGCGGCTACCGCCATTACTCAAGGACAATTGGATACGCCCTTGGAGATGGAACACCAGATTCATGAAGTGGCAACTTTAACCCAGTCGTTTCATCAAATGCGTGAACAGTTGGGATCGCTGTTTAAGCAAATGCAAGATCTCAATGAAGCGTTAGCCGAAAGTGGACATCGACTCAGCCAAATTTTAGAAGCCTTACCGATCGGCGTGGCGGTGATTAAACTGAATGGGGGCTACAGCTACCTGAACCGGAGGGCAGAGTTGTTACTGGGTAAAACCTTGATTCCCACTCTCACCCTTGAAGAGATTGTCCCAACCTATCAGTTATATCGCGCGGGAACCCACAAACCTTATCCCACCGCCGAATTACCGATTGTACAAGCTTTAGAAGGACATACCGTTAATGCGGATGATTTAGAAATTCATCGAGATGGACAAATTATTGCCATAGAAGCTTGGGCGACCCCCATGTTTGATCAAGACGGAAATGTAATCTACGCGTTAACAACGTTCCAAGATATTACCGAGCGCAAACGTTCTGAACAAGAACGTCAACGGGCTTTAGAGCAACTCTGGTATAGTGAGCAACGCTATTCGACCTTGGCAGATACGGCTCCTGTCGGGATTTTTCGCACGGATATTCAAGGAAATTGTTTATATGGGAATGAGCGCAGTTTTATGATGATTGGCCAAACCCAAAGCCAGTCTATGGGCATTGGTTGGTCAGAAACCCTCCATCCTGAAGATCGAGAACGGGTGATTGCGGCTTGGTATCAAACGGTTCAACAGGATATTCCTTTTTCCTGTGAATACCGCTTTGTTCGACCCGATGGCACGATTCTCTGGGTTTATGGTCAGGGGATTTCTGAAAAAGACACCAAAGGAAACATTATTGGCTTTATTGGGACGATCACGGATATTACTGATCGCAAGGGGGTAGAAATTGCCCTTAGCCAAAGTGAAGCTCGGTTTCGCCGTCTGACAGAACATATTCCTGGAGTGATTTATCGTTATGTCATCTACGCCAATGGTAGTGATGGGTTTACTTATATTAGTCCTCGATTTCGAGATCTGTACGAACTCGAACCAGAGCCTGTGATGGATAATGCTGAAAATCTGTGGACGTTGATTATCCCTGAAGATATAGCCCGCCTTAAAGCTTCGATTGCGATCGCTGCGAGATCGCTGCAACCTTGGTCTGCCCAATATCGGATTATTACCCCGAATGGGAGGCTGAAATGGATTGAAGCGTTATCCAGTCCTGAATTACAACCCAATGGCGATATTATTTGGGATGGATTTGTGATTGAAATTACTGATCGGAAGTTAGCTGAAACCGCCCTCCAAGACAGTGAAGCTCGACTGCGAGATGTTTTAGAAAATGCAGCGACCTTAATTTCTAGTATTTCTTTATATCCAGATGACTCTTGGAATTATGAATATATTTCCCCCCGTGCAGAAGCAATTTTAGGCTTTACGCCGATGGAACTGCAAACCGAACCTACTTTATGGCGCTCTCGCATTGATTGCAACGATTTAAGGACGATCAAGCAGAGTTTAGAACAACCCTTAACTGGTTCAACTGTTACTGTTGAATACCGGTTTCAGCATAAACAAGGAAAGTGGATTTGGCTATTACAAACGTTAATTTCTCGTTGGGATGTCGCCAGCAATTGTTGGAAAATTACACGGGTGACAACGGATATTACAGAACGCAAACAAGCCGAACAATTGGTGGCTAATTATAACCGGATCTTAGAGGAACAAATTGTTCAACGTACCGCCGCCCTTCAAGAACGAGAAGAATGGTTTAGAACAATTTATAACGGGGTTAATGATGCGATTTTGATTCATGATCCGAAAACAGGGGCGATTGTTGATGTCAATGAAAAAGCTTGTGAAATGTACGGCTATACCCATGAAGAAATGCTAGAGTTGACCGTAGAAGATATGAGTTCTAAAGAACCGACTTATACGCAAGATCAAGCGATGATCAAAATGAAAAAGGCGATAGAAGGAACGCCCCAAGTTTTTGAATGGCGGGAGAAACGTAAAAATGGCGAATTATTTTGGGTGGAAGTCAATGTTAGAAGTACCTGTATTGGGGAAACCAATTATATTGTTGTCGCAGTCCGAGATATTACGTCCCGAAAACAGGCAGAAGAAGCACTCCAACAAGCGAATTTAGAATTAGAACGTTTGGCTTTGATTGATAGTTTAACTCAGATTGCCAATCGTCGCCGTTTTGATAGTTATTTGAAACGAGAATGGAAACGACTGGCTCGCACCGAACAGCCGTTATCTTTAATTTTATGTGATGTTGATTATTTTAAGCGCTACAACGATTTATACGGACATCAACAAGGCGATCACTGTTTACAAGAAGTGGCTCAGGCTATGAACCGAGTTGTTAAACGATCCGCGGATTTAGCCTGTCGTTATGGGGGTGAAGAATTTGCCATAATTTTACCGAATACAGATCGGGCAGGTACTATTATTGTTGCTGAATTACTTCAGTCAGAAATTGCTAGCTTACAATTAATTCATGGAGGCTCTGAAGTTAGTTCTTTTGTGACCTTAAGTTTGGGAATTTCAAGTATGATTCCTAATATTTCAGCCAGTCCCGGAATCTTACTTGAACAAGCTGATACAGCATTATATCAAGCTAAAAAACAAGGACGAAATCAATATTGTGTTTTTCATCATTAATCAGTAATTATTTGTTAGTTTTTCGAGTTAACTATCGATGAATTTAAGTATCATTTTTAGCAATTTTCAAGGTGAATTAGCAGCTTTGTTGGCGGCTTTTTGTTGGGCGATCGCTTCAACAGTTTATGGATATTTAGGACAAAAAATTCCGCCCGTTGGATTAAATCTTTTAAAAGGAATTTTAGCGATCGCCCTTTTACTTTTAACCCTTTTCATTCAATCTTTCTTCAAGCTTGATCCAAACTTATTGCAGTGGAATACTGTTAGTTTAGGATTATTAATGTTAAGTGGGGTAATCGGAATTGCCATTGGAGATACCGCTTTTTTTAGTTGCTTAAATCGTTTAGGAACAAGAAAAGCATTGCTCCTGGAAACCTTAGCACCCCCTTTAACAGCAATTTTAGCATTAATTTTTTTAAATGAAAACTTATCAATGATTACTTGGAGTGGCATTTTATTAACAGTTTTAGGAATTGCTTGGGTCATTACAGAACGGGTCAGTGATCAAACTGTCACCCCTTCAAATTTAGGGCAAGGGTTAGGATTTGGATTATTAGCCGCCCTTTGTCAAGCCACGGGGGCAACCCTCTCTCGTTTAGCATTAACGCAAATGGAAATTAGTCCTTTATGGAGTACCTTATGGCGAATGTTAGGAGGCGTTTCAGTTTTATTATTTTGTGTTCCTTTTTATCGTCCTACGGTTCATTTAATGTTTAATGCTATTAAATCTAAATCATTTTTTGGCGTAATTTTAGCAACAACCTTTTTAGGAACTTATTTAGGGATTTGGTTACAACAAACTTCCTTAAAATTTACAGAAGCAGGGATTGCTCAAGCTTTATCCTCCACCAGTCCTTTATTGATTTTACCGATTGTGGCTATTTTAGGAGAACAAGTCAGTTTCAGAGCCATTTTAGGGGTGATGATTTCCTTAGCTGGAATTGCATTAATTTTTCAAGGGTAATGGCTATTTTAACGTCGAGGCTGAATATATGCCGATCAATTTAGCTTAAAATAGGGGATTAAGTTGATTAATTCAACTGCCTTTAGAAAGAGATTGATCAAAATTTAAACTTAAAAAAATAATCAAATTTCTGGCTGAAACTGTCTAATTTTTGACGATTTTTTAATGATCTATCTATAGATAGATCATGGAAGAAGTGAAACTTGATTATAGTGAGATTAACTGACTAAACAAATCTTAATATTTTGCTCAGGTCAGCATGAATCGTTAGGAAATAATCTGGAATTCAGGAATTTTATAATATGACAGCAACTTTGAGTCCCGATCAAGTGATTAAAGGGATATCAACAAACGTGCCTTCGGTTTCCCAATCCGTTAATTTTATTGAGGCTGAACAGCAGTTTATTCACCTGCTAAACTTAGAAAATCTTGATCAGCAAATTAGTGTTAATCCTGAATTGGTGA
>JBMDYE010000002.1:0-3250 GCA_048595135.1 Planktothrix sp.
CCAAGAAATTATTCGACTCACAGGTACTCATTTAGGAGCAGATCGCTTAACTGAAGTTGTGAAATTAATTATAGGCCCTGGAAAACCGACGCCACAAGTTCAGAAATCAGCCGAAGAATTTAAAATTAGTATTATTAATCCCATGACCTTAGAAAAACTCGTTAAACTCCAAGCAAAATATCCGGGTTCTGTCGATTTAATCAAACTTCAGAATTATCTACAAGCAGGACAAAGCGATGCTAAAATAGAAGAATATATTGAAAAGGTTACTCAAGAATTAAAACTGCGATCGCATATTATTCAAGTTATTAAAGAGTTAAATGCTCAGAATAGCTCAACCTCATCCTCACCTGATCAATATTGCTCAGTGGTAGAAGTTAGAGTTCACCATAATGCTAAATATAATCCGAAATTAAGTGATGAGGTTGTGGGGCATTTACTGATTGAACTTTCCTCCCCCTTAACTGGATATTTGGGACGCACCCCAGACAATCGATTTTATTTTCTAAGGGATCTGGCAGTAGATTAAATCTAAAGACTTTATTAAAATCTACAAAGAACCCAAGTAATCAGCGCTGGCTTAGATATGAATTACCCTAGAACCTCCAACAACTTCCCCATCGGCGTTGATTTTCTTCCGGCTGAAATCCTTCCCTTTGCGGGAAAAATCGGGATGACCTTCGCACCGGGAAAATCCCATCAGGGAATGCACCTCCTCTGGGAACGCAGCTTAACCCACGACTTAGACCGTTTACGCTATTTTTATCGTACCGACATTCTCGTTTCCCTGATTGAACACCACGAATTAACAAAAGTCCGAATTCCTACCCTATTTCAAGAAACAGAAGCGCGAGGAATACAAACCATCTGGTTTCCCATTCCTGACCTGAAAGTTCCGACATCGATGGAGGGCGTCATTCATTTAGTCCAAGATATTCTGGATCTCGCCAAAGCTGGAAAAATTATCGTGATTCACTGTATGGGGGGGTTTGGACGGACGGGAACCATTGTTTCCTGCTGTCTGGTGACGTTAGGCTATACTCCCGAAGAAGCGATCGCGATTGTCCGAGAAACCCGTGAATATTGCGTTGAAACCCAAGAACAAGAACAATACGTCGCCAAATTTGCCCAAGCGTGGAACAAACCATCACCCGTCACCCCATTCTAAAATTAAATCTTTGCTACCCATCCCACCCACAACTAATCATGCACAATTACATCCCCCCAAACCGTTTTTTTCCTTATTTAACCTGGACAGAAATAGAATCAATGGCAGATAAAACCAATGTGGTAATTTTGCAACCCATTGGTTCGATTGAACAACATGGCCCCCACTTGCCTTTAATTGTTGATGCGGCGATCGCAACTGCTGTCACCGGAAAAGCGTTAGCCCAATTAGATGCAAAAATTCCCGCCTATTCTCTGCCAACTATTTATTATGGAAAAGCCAACGAACATTGGCATTTTCCAGGAACCATTACCCTCAGTTCCCAAACCTTAATGGCAGTTTTAATGGAATTAGGAGAAAGCCTTTATCGGGCTGGATTTAGAAAATTAGCCTTTATTAATGGTCATGGCGGACAACAGCAAATCTTAGAGATGGTAGCGCGAGATTTACATCAAAAATATGAGGATTTTTCCGTTTTTCCCTTATTTGTTTGGCGGGTTCCCAATGTCGCCCCGGAGTTATTAACCCCCCAAGAATTAGAATTAGGAATTCATGCGGGAGATGCGGAAACGAGTTTGCTGTTATCCTTACTCCCAGATCAAGTAAAAATGGATCAAGCCGTTTGTGAATATCCCCAAGGTTTACCCGAAAATAGTGTATTAAGTATGGAGGGAAATTTACCCTTTGCTTGGGTAACAAGAGACTTAACCAAAACTGGGGTTTTAGGAGATGCAACGGCGGCGACTCAGGAAAAAGGCGATCGCATTTTAGAATCGTTAGTTAATAGTTGGGTTCGTGTAATTGAAGATATATATAAATTTCGTCAACCCCAACGGTTTAAAGACACGACGGAAGAATAACATTCCCTATTTTCCTTTCCCCTGTGAATTTGTATGACCTCTCCCCCTAACCCCCTCTCCTGCAAGGAGAGGGGGGACTAATTATTACTATTAAATATAAAAAATTATCAATTACTCCCCCTTCCCTCGCAGGGAAGGGGGTTGGGGGGTTAGGTCAAACGGATTTACCGACAAGAATGATACAGCCCTGCTCTGTTCCCTGTTCCCTGTTCCCTAGCGCATCGCACTATAGTTTTGACAACAACTTATGTCACAATAATTTTTACCGAAGAATCAGACAAACAGTAGCATCATTATGAATTCAACCTTACAACAGGCTTTTAACGAAGGCAACGCCCTGAAAGTGATTAGCGGTTTAACGAATTTGAACGCCTCACGGGTGGCGTCCGTCGTCAAAGCAGCAACCCAAGGCGGCGCAACCTTTGTGGATATCGCCGCAGACGTTAACTTAGTTCGCATGGTGCGTGAGTTAACTTATCTCCCCATCTGTGTTTCTGCGGTTGAACCCGAAAAATTTGTACCTTGCGTTGAAGCGGGTGCTGATTTAATTGAAATTGGAAACTTCGATGCGTTCTATGCTCAAGGACGTCGCTTGGAAGCCCCCGAAGTCCTGCAACTGACTCAAGCGACTCGCGCCCTGCTTCCCAATATTACCTTATCTGTCACCGTTCCTCATATTCTGGAACTCGACCAACAAGTCGAATTAGCCATCGAACTCGTAAAAGCGGGTGCAGACATTATCCAAACCGAAGGCGGCGTTAGTGCTTCCCCCAGCCATGCGGGAACATTAGGCTTAATTGAAAAAGCAGCCCCCACCTTAGCCGCAGCATCGGCCATTTCTCGCGCCGTTTCCGTCCCCGTGTTGTGTGCATCCGGTATTTCTGACGTTACCGCACCGATGGCTATTGCGGCGGGTGCAGCAGGCGTTGGCGTCGGTTCTGCCATTAACCGTCTTGATAACGAAGTGATGATGGTTGCGGTGGTTCGCAGCTTAGTCGAAGCGTTAGCAACGGTAAAATCTAACCGCGTTTACGCTTAGATGACCTAACCCCCCAGCCCCCTTCCCTGCAAGGGAAGGGGGAGCAGCTTAGAGCTTTTAAACATTTAATACTAAGAATTCTTCCCCCCTCTCCTTGTAGGAGAGGGAAAAGGAAGAATGTTTTTATTCGAGAGGGAAAAGGAAAAATATTTTTATTCGGAAGGGGGAGTCATTAGTCCCCCC
>JBMDYE010000003.1:0-4544 GCA_048595135.1 Planktothrix sp.
AAATATTTTTCAACAAAGGTTAGATAAAAACGTTGGTTTACAAAACAAACCCAAAAACCTATAATACATCCAACTCCGGCACCATTTCCCACCACCATTAAAAAACGGCCGATTGTTTCTGAGATCGAAAACGAGTCCAGTCCTAACGGAATTCCCACTAAGATAACAAACGCAACAACCGCCACCCCATCATTAAATAAACTTTCACCTTCCATTAAAATAGTCAGTTTTTTACTCGCACCCAATTCTTTAAATAACGCAATCACAGATACCGGATCGGTTGCGGCTAAAGCAGCCCCCACTAATAAAGCAATGGGTAAGGTTAATTCACCCCATTGATATAAAGGAAAAGCAATCCCTAAGACTGAAATAATCACCCCGAAAATCGCAAATAAGGTGATAGGTAGCCAATAGGATTTTAGCTTTCGCCAAGATAGATTCCAAGCGGCTTCAAATAGTAACGGAGGCAGAAAAATTTCTAAAATGAGTTGGGGCGAAAGATTAACTAACCGCACGTCAACAAACGCCAACCCCATCCCGACAATCACCAATAATAAGGTATAGGGAATTTGGCGAAACCAAGCGAAGACACGAGAACCAGCAGCAACGGTTAAAGAAACAGAAAGAACTAGCAAAAATCGTTCTAAATTTTGTGTTATGACTTCACTACTAGCGGATTCTAAACTCATGATGGGTTGTACTCCTTTTGCTTAGAATGGTTTGACAAGCTGAATGCTTGAGTAACTGGATCAAATCATCGTTTCCCTTCCTCTGTCTTTGTCGCAGTGATATTCTAAACTTAAGCCAATCAATTTTGACAGATTGGGGCAATTACTATACAATATCTGACTATTCCAGGTTAAGGTTGATCAGGTTAACTGTCAATCATAATTAAAACAGTTAAAATTAAATCCAGATGATTTTTGCTGGCTAATGCACCCGAATCTATCCTAAAGAATTTTGATTTAAAAACCCTGTTATGAATCAAGCAGCGTCAGAACTCACAACTCAAGATTATGCGACCCAAGTGGAAAAGGTCATTGCCATTTTAAAACAGGATTTACCGACTTTATTTGAACGAGATATATCCTATGATATCTATACAGGGGATATTTATTTTAAAGATCCGGTGAATACGTTTAAATGGAAATTTAATTATCGGATTATTTTTTGGACATTACGGTTTCACGCTCGGTTATTTTTTACAGAGATTTATTTTGATTTGCATGAGGTTGAACAAACAGCTTCAGATATTATTACTGCGAACTGGACAGTTAGAGGCACACTGCGTTTACCTTGGAAACCTAAATTATTTTTTAATGGATTCTCAACCTATAAGCTTAGACCTAATGGCTTAATTTATTATCATCAAGATACTTGGGATCGTTCTCCTCAAGCGATTTTAAAACAATTCATAACCCCGTAGGACGATGCTCTGCCCATCAATTCTCTCTCTTGAAAAGCGCAAAAATCAAATCAGGCAGTTGTCTTAAGTACAATAGTTTAAGAGTTTGATGGGCACAGCCCATCCTACAGTCGAAACAGCCGTTCTTGTTAGTTCGGTTTTACCGACTAGAACAGTCTAAGATAGTTCGTTACAGTAATAAATAAGATAAGTAAGCAATAAAAAGATTCAATTATTTCCTAAACGTATTATGAACCCTTTATCTACTAACCGCCAATCTTCTGCAAATAATGTGTTGTGGCAATATGTTCAGTCGATGCAGCCGGAAACCATTGCCCAATTGTCCCAACCAGAACCGGAAGTTGCTCAAATTATGGAAAATACGGTGATGCAGATGTTGGGAGGCTTACCTTCAGAACATTTTAACGTGATGATTAGCACCAACCGTGAAAGCTTAAGTCGTCTTCTGGCTTCTGCGATGATGAATGGTTATTTTCTCAACAATGCTAAACAACGACTGGACTTTGAGAAAACTCTGTCTCAGTCTCAAGATGGTTGATTTATTGCGAAAATTCGCTATAGTCAAAATTAGTTGTATCTTCAGTTAGAAACAACATAAACAATTGATACAATTTCCTTCCATGCAGATTAGTGTGGAAGGATATCTTCATAGTTATTATTGTCCTGTGGTCATCAATTGTATAGGTCTGGGGTAAGAGTCAGCAGGAAGCAGAAGTTACAGAAGTTAACCCTGGAAAACTGTATCGTATAGAACAGTTTATTTTTGTCTAACAACTCATTAATTTTATTTAATTTTTAACGTGAACAACTTATCTAAATCTGACCATCTAATTGCTAATGGGGACTCTTCCCCTGCTTTATCTTCTGAATTTTTACTTCCCATTCAGAAAAAACAGGCATTTCAAGATATATTAGACCGTCATGCTGGAGAGCGTCAACTGATTATTATCCAAGATTTTCCTGATCCTGATGCGTTATCTTCAGCTTGGGCTTATCAATTGATTGCTGAACAATATAATATTAAATGTGATATTGTTTATGCAGGAACGTTAAGCCATCAAGAGAATATTGCGCTAGTCAAATTAACAGGTTTACCTGTCCATCGCTGGCCTTTGGAGATTGCTAAAACCAAGGATTTATCTGTTTATTCGGGTTGTGTTTTAATTGATAACCAAGGTACAACTAGCCAACTCACGCCTTTAGTTGTAGCGGCTCAGATTCCGATTACTGTTTTAATTGATCACCATAGTTGTCAAAAGGATTTACATCCTGAATTTGCAGATATTCGTCCTCAAATTAAAGCAACGGCGACAATTTTAACACAATACTTACAATCGGGTTTTTTAGAACTCGATAATAACGACACTGACCATATTAATTGTGCAACGGCTTTGATGCACGGGTTACGTTCAGATACGAATCACTTGAGACAAGCGACCCGTGAAGATTTCTTAGCAGCAGCTTATTTAAGTAGTTATTATGATGGAAGTTTGTTAGATGCCGTTTTGCGTTCTTCTCGGTCTAAACGGGTAATGGATGTTATAGAACGAGCTTTATCAAATCGTCAAATTTTTGATAACGTTTCTATATCGGGAGTCGGCTATTTACGCGCTTCAGATCGAGATTCTATTCCGCAAGCGGCTGATTTTCTGCTAACGGAAGAGAACGTCCATACGGCTGTTGTTTATGGATTAGTTCATGATGATTTTAATGATTTGGAAATTATTGTTGGGTCTTTGAGAACGAATAAAATTACCTTTGACCCGGATGAATTTATTAAAGAAGCGTTTGGAACCGATGTCACGGGTAAATTTTTTGGAGGCGGAAGAAGTCAGGCGGGAGGATTTGAAATTCCGTTAGGGTTTCTATCGGGATTTAATGAAAATAAAGAGTTTGCTGAGATGAAATGGAAGGTCTATGATATTCAGGTTAAACAAAAGCTATTGCGTTTAGTTAATCCTGATTAACAATAGTAAAGACCAAAACCCCGGTTTCTTTGAGAAACCGGGGTTTTTAGTAGGCAATGAATTCAATGATTAGCTATAATGTTCAAAAATATTCGTAAATTGGGCTAAATCTAGGGTAACAATGGTCGGTAAACAGGAAAAGCATTGTTGCGCTAATTCTAAACGATCTTCCCGTTCTAACATGGTGACTAATTTCTGCTGAACTTTTAATAAGTAGCGAACATCATTCGCCGCATAATTGAGTTGTGCTTCGGATAGGTTACTGGCGTTTCCCCAGTCGGAACTTTGGGAGGTTTTATCAAGTTCGACTTTTTCTAATTCTAACACTAATTCTTTAAGTCCATGTTTTCCGGTGTAGGTTCGCGCTAATTTACTGGCAATTTTTGTACAAAAAATTGGGTTAACATTGATACCTAAATTATAGCGAAGGGTGGCAACATCAAATCGAGCAAAATGAAATACTTTCAGAATATTAGGGTTTTCTAGGAGTTGTTTTAAATTGGGGGCTTCCGTTTGACCTTTAGCAATGCGAATGGCGGTAACTTGTCCTTTTGGATCACAAATTTGCACCAAACACAGGCGATCGCGCCAAGGTAATAATCCCATTGTTTCTGTATCTACCGCTAAGGCTTCTGCGGTTAAATATTCAGATAATAACGCTTCAGAAATATCGCGATCGCAAACTTGAAAATTAGCCATACTGTTTTTAATTATTTTAAAAAATACTGTATCCTAAAATACTAAATAAATCAATATAATCAGAAGACAAAGGACGATTTTTCCTGCCTGCTGCCTTCAATTCTTAATTCCTACAATAGTTTTTTGACAAAAATTTGAGTAAAATAATATTCCCCTTTGGCATTTTTAACAATTCCCATTCCGGCTAAATCGTAGTTTCCTTCCATATTGCGGCGATGACCAGGACTTTTGATCCAGCCTTGAACTGCTTCTTTTCCAGGGTTAGAATAACCGAAATTAAAGGCAACATTTTCACCAATTTCTCGCCAAATAATCTGTTTCTGAATATTCTGAAATCGGGTTTGCGCGCCTTGATGACCGACAGGAACTTTACCATCAGCCATTGCTTGACTATGGATGCGGCATTGTTCACTAATTCGGGGATCAAGTTTTAAAGGAGGTAAATTTTTAGA
>JBMDYE010000004.1:0-5125 GCA_048595135.1 Planktothrix sp.
CGATTAACACGACTGATCCTGAACAAAAACAAGCTAATCGTGCTTATTTTGAAAACTGGATGGATCGCTTTTTAAACTCTCGCTTAGGCGATGTTAATCAACCCACTGCTAGAGAATGTAGACTATTTCCAGAACGATAAACAGGGAATTAAGAATTAAGAATTAAGAATTAAGAATATCAAGTAGCGTCCTGAGCGGAGCGTAGGCGGAGCCTGTGCGTAGCACGTAAGGATCTGAATTAAGAATTAAGAATTAGGGAATACGGAAGAAGCACCTGATGACTGATGACTGGTGACTGGGTAGAGGGGAGCACCATGGTGCTCCCCTCTACTGACTGATGACTGGTGACTGTTATCTCTTGGGTTAAATGTAGAACAGATTGCTGAAGCGTTAGAATAAATAATGGAAAAAGTCCAACAACAATTAGAAAATTGTGATCGTTGAAAATCTCGGCTTGGGTTCAACTCAACGCTGAACGCTAAAATCCAACTTTTGCTTCTCTATTCCATGAAACAATCTCGACTACAAAAACTGCTCAACTACCTTCGTCCCCATTGGAAAACTTCAGCATTAGGAATTTTAGCGTTATTTATTGTTAATGCGTTAGGGGTTTATATTCCGATTTTAATTCGGGATGTGGTGGATAATTTACAAGTCGCCTTAAATTTTGAGACCGTCTCGGGTCAAGTGATCTTAATTTTTGTCTTAGCGTCAATTATGTGGGGAATTCGGATGATTTCCCGCATTGTCATTTTTGGGGTAGGTCGTCAAGTTGAATTTGACCTGAAACAAAAGATCTTTAATCATTTATTAACCTTAGAACCCTCTTATTTTTCAGAAAGTACCGTTGGTGATTTAATTAACCGCGCCACCAGTGATGTTGATAATATTCGGCGTTTATTAGGATTTGCAGTTCTGAGTATTGCCAATACAATTTTTGCTTATGGGTTAACGCTTCCCGTGATGTTAGCTTTGAATTTAAAACTAACCTTATTATCGATTTCTGTCTATCCCTTAATGTTAGTTTTAGTGCAGGTTTTTAGTGGAAAGCTGCGAGACGAGCAAATGCTGGTTCAAGAAAAACTTTCTAAAATCAGTGATTTAATTCAAGAGGATATGAGCGGCATTTCTCTGATTAAAATTTATGCTCAGGAGCAAAATGAACAAAAAGCGTTTGCCTCCGATAACCAGGAACTTTATGAGGCGAATTTAGAATTAGCAAAAACGCGAAACTTACTGTTTCCAATTTTAGGAGGAATTGCCAGTTTTAGTTTTTTGATTCTGTTAGCGGTGGGGGATGAAGCGATCGCGAGTGGAGAACTCAGTATTGGGGATTTTGTTGCGTTATTTCTATATGTTGAACGATTAGTTTTTCCCACAGCCTTATTAGGATTTACGATTACCGCCTATCAACGGGGAGAAGTTAGTATTGACCGAGTTGAAGCCATTTTAACGGTTGAACCTCGCATTAAAGATCCCGTACAACCCGTCAGTTTGCCGACAAAAGTTAAAGGGTGGTTAAGTGCTGTTAATTTGAATTATACCTATCCCAGAAGTAAAATTCCGGCTTTAAATCAGGTTAATTTTAGGATTCATCCAGGGGAAACAGTAGCGATTGTTGGCCCGATTGGTTCAGGAAAATCAACCTTAGCGAATGCCATTCCTCGCTTATTAGATATTGGAATTGATCAGTTATTTTTAGACGGTCAGGATATCACTCAATTAAGATTAACAGATTTAAGAAATGCGATCGCCTACGTTCCGCAAGAAAGCTTTTTATTTAGTACCAGCATTAAAAATAATATTGCCTATGGTAATCCGATCGCTGAACAATCTGAGATTGAAATGGCAGCACAAATCGCTAAAATTCACGAAGAAATCTTAAATTTCCCGCTTCAATATGAAACCTTAGTGGGAGAACGCGGCATTACCTTATCCGGTGGACAACGACAACGAACTGCGTTAGCTAGAGCCTTATTAATAGACGCACCCATTTTAATTTTAGATGATGCTTTATCCAGTGTTGATAACCAAACTGCCACAGAAATTTTACAGAATTTAAAATCCGGTGTTCAGACAAAAACCGTTATTTTTATTTCCCATCAAATGTCTGCTGCGGCCACCAGCGATCGCATTTTTGTTATGGATCAAGGACAAATTGTTCAAACCGGAACCCATAGCGAATTAGTCAGTCAAAAAGGACTTTATCAAACCCTTTGGAATCAACACAAACTCGAAGAACTTTTAGCATAATTTCATAGTAAAGAATTCACAAAGACAAAACGATGAGCGTAACCATTCCGATTCAAACTATTCAACTAACGCCAGGTAGTCACATTACAATTCCTAACCTGTCTTGGGAAGATTTTGAACAAATTCTAATTGATTTAGGAGAAAAACGCAGTAGCCGGATTACTTATTATCAAGGAACCTTAGAAATCATGTCTCCCTTGGCACTTCATGAACGTCCCCATCGGATTATCGCTGATATCGTTAAAGCCATTTTAGATAGTCAAGAGCGGGACTGGGACGATTTTGGTTCAACGACCCTTAAACGCCCAAACATTGCTGGAATAGAACCCGATACTTGCTTTTATATCCAAAATGCTCAACGGGTACAAGGCTGTACTAATTTAGATTTAAAACAGTATCCACCCCCAGATTTAGCAATTGAAGCCGATGTTACCTCTAAAACGACTTTAGAAGTTTATGAAGCGATGGAAGTTCCTGAAGTTTGGATTTACAAAAATCAGCAACTTAAAATTTATTTGCTTTCTAATCAAGGCTATAGTGAAACGATGAATAGTCCCACTTTTCCCGACTTCCCCTTAACTGAATTAATCCCCCAACTTGTGCAAAAAGCAATTCATGAAGGAACCAGCCGAATGTTACGGGATTTTAGACAACAATATTTTCCCGCTTAATCCAGCACAGGATAAACTTTGTCTAACTCTAAAAAAGTATGCAGTAACACATTAGCGCCTTGAGTACATTGTTCTGGTGTGGTGTATTCCGCTTCCGAATGACTCACCCCCGACTGACTGGGAACGAAAATCATTCCCATATCTGTAATTCTGCCAAGTTCTAAAGAATCATGTCCCGCCCGACTGGGAAGATAACAATAACTGAGGTTTAGGGATTCACAGACCGTTGCAATGGTGGTTTGAATCGCATCGGCGGCGAGGGTGGGTTCAACACATAATAATGGGGCAATTTCAATTTGGGTATGGGTGTCTTCTGCAATCACATCTAACATTTGCTTAAGTTGTACCTGCATTTCATCTAAGCAAGCTTTTGATAAGTCGCGCATATCAACGGTGAGTTCCACCCGTCCGGCTATACTATTGACTGAATTGGGCGCAACGGTCAGATAACCAACGGTTGCGACAGGCTGACTCGGCATTTTCCGAGCGATCGCTCTAACCGCTAAAATCACTTGAGCCGCCGCCACCATTGCATCTTGTCTGGCATCCATTGGCGTTGTTCCTGCATGGTTGGCTTGTCCGGTAATCGTAATTAGTTTCCGTTGAATGCCAACAACACCCTGCACCACTCCGATCTGTTTTCGACTTCTTTCCAACACCGCCCCCTGTTCCACATGAAGCTCAACAAAGGCAGCTAACTGAGATTGATCTCGTTTTGCAGAGAGTAACTGATGCCAATCTCCCCCCACCACTTCTAAACAAGCTTGAATCGACTCTCCTGGTTGAGGTTGATACCGTTCTGGCGCGTCTAAGAGAACCGTTCCCGCCATCCCTTGACTCCCGATCATGGTGCTTTCTTCATCCGTAAATACGATCACTTCAAGGGGACGGTTTAACTGTAGATGATTTTCCTGTAACGTTCGCACCACTTCAATTCCCGCTAAAACCCCTAAAACCCCGTCAAATTGCCCCCCAGAGGGAACTGTATCAATATGGGAACCCGTCGCTAAAGCAGGCGCTTCGTAACGTCCAGGGTAAGTCCCAATTAAGTTTCCTGCCGCATCCGTCCGAACCCTCATCCCTGCTTCAACCATCCATTGCTGAACTAAATAACGAGCTTGCAAATCTTCTGGCGAAAAAGCTAAACGGCGAATAGAGCCAGAGGGTTGTTTACCAATTTTTGCTAACCGATTAATACTGTCATTGAGGCGATCGCCATTAATGGTTAAGGTTGAAGTCGTGGCTATATTTTGATAATTCATAAGCAACCCTCTATAAAACTATGTTTAACTAATTTAATTAAGGAGCAAACATCGATAAATTTCCCGTGTAAGGTTTAGAAATCGGATCAGCTAAATCTCCCGTTTTACTGGTGCTTAATCCAGCCCCCACCAATGCTTCTACAAATTTAACGGCGACACTCACCCCATCAATTACAGGAATTCCCAACTGATCACTTAACCAAATTGATAAGTCTGCCATTCCTGCACATCCTAGAATGATCGCACCACACTCATCTTCTGTCAGTGCTTTACGACACTCAGCTAATACCATTTTTTTAGCAGCCCCATTTTCTAAACTCAATACAGGTAAATCAATTGAGCGAATTTTACGACAAAAGCGGGTCATGCCATAGGATTCTACAAGATGTTGAGCAATAATCTTTGTGCGTCCCAAGGTAGTGACGATCGAAAATCCTGTGGAAATCATACTCGCTGCGTGCATAGCGGCTTCTGCAATTCCCAAGACAGGCCCTTTTGCTAATTCCCTCGCCGCCATTAACCCTGGATCACCAAAACAAGCAATCACATAGCCATCAATTTTTTCCGTTTCCCCTTTGCGAATTTCATCGAGAATCCCTATCACGCTTAATGCTTCATCATAATGACCTTCAATGGAAACAGGCCCCATTGTTGGGTTACAAGCAATAATTTCAGTGGTGGAATTTGCGATCGCCCGTGCCGCAGACCCGATAATTTGAGTCATGCTAGCAGTGGTATTCGGGTTAATGACTTTAATTTTGATCATGATCCTTAAGGGTTGATTAATTCTCTCATTTCCCTGGCTTCTAAAAATTGTATACTATTTTTGTATACAACTCAAGATAGGACAGGCAATGGGCAATGGGCAATAGGCAATGGGCAATGAATGGGAATGGGCAATGGGCAATGAGTAATAGGAAATGGGTGATGGGCAATGAG
>JBMDYE010000005.1:0-7007 GCA_048595135.1 Planktothrix sp.
TCTTGACTCGCTTGATCAATGGTTTTAATCAAGGTACGCAATTTAATTTGATTGGGGACATCTTCTGATAAAATTTGCTGAAAAGCTTCGGAGGTGGAAGCGTCAGGCCCCGTATCACTAATATCCATTGATAAATCAAACATTAAAACGGATTTATCTTTAACTTGTGGCCCTGAGTCTTTGGTTGCACTAACAATCATCAGGGATAATAATCCCCCAATTCCCAGGGTTGTTAATAAGATTAGTCCAAGCAGGTTTCCAACTAAACTCGCAAAGGTAAACTTAAGAAAATCTTTCATGTAATCAGTAATCAGTAATCAGTAATCAGTAATCAGTAATCAGTAATCAGTAATCAGTAATCAGTAATCAGTAATCAGTAATCAGTAATCAGTAATCAGTAATCAGTAAGAGCGTGAGTCAGAGATTAAAATTAAAGTGAAAATCCTAAAGCCTATAAATTTTTGGGGTTCAGGGATTTAACTTTGAGATTGTTGACGCTGATTAAGCCTCACTGACTGAGTTTAGAGTTAATCATTAAATTGGGGAAAGTTTCTAGTTGTCAAGGGTTAACGAATGACGACTAAAAACTTAAAACTCACCACTGATTACTGATTACTGATTACTGATTACTGATTACTGATTAATTTTAACGCATCGGAATCTTGGAGATCTTTGAGGGTGCGGTTGCCTGTGCAGAACAGAACGGTGATCAGTTCTGCGGTTAAAATATCGGCGAGGGTGTGGACGGCTTCTTCGGACTCGGCGGCGGCGGCTAAAAACGGCCATGCTAAACCCGCTAAGTCGGCGCCTAATGCGATCGCTTTTGCCGCATCTAAACCGTTGCGTAAGCCTCCTGATGCAATTAAAGGAATATTGGTTGAAAGTTCTCGAATACTGGTAATACAATCAACTGTGGGTATCCCCCAGTTGGCAAAGGTGTCTCCTAAACGACGTTGACGGGGATCTGTCGCCCGCTCTCCTTCAATTTTAGCCCAAGACGTCCCTCCGGCGCCTGCAACGTCAATGGCAGCAACTCCTACATCCATTAATTTTTGAGCCATGGGGGCAGAAATGCCATTTCCGACTTCTTTGGCAATGACGGGAACCGGAAGTTGAGCGCAGAGTTTGGCAATTTTATCGAATAATCCTTTAAAATTCGTATCCCCTTCGGTTTGAATACATTCTTGTAAAGGATTTAGATGCAAAATTAAGGCATCTGCTTCTAATAAATCAACCACTCGTTGACATTGTTCTAAGCCATAATCATAGTTAAGCTGAACGGCGCCTAAATTCGCAAATAATAAAATATCCGGGGCGAGGGAACGCACCGCAAAGGTATCAGCAACATCGGGTTTTTCAACGGCGACCCGTTGGGAACCGACTCCCATGGCAATATTATAGTGTTGAGCAACGGCGGCTAATCGATAGTTAATCAGTTTCGCTTGTTCGGTTCCCCCGGTCATCGATGAAATTAACAACGGCGCTGATAATTTTTTCCCTAAAAATAAGGTACTAATCTCAATTTCATTGCGGTTAAGTTCCGGTAAGCAACAATGGGTAAACCGATACCGTTCAAAACCACTGCTGGTTTGTCGGAACTGGACGTCCTCTTCTAAGCAGATTCTAATATGCTCCGCTTTGCGATTTTCAATCAAACTGGGAGCGGACATTTCATCCATGACAGGAGCAGTCTGGGGCGTTTGCAAAGACATTTTAATTAATTTTGATTTAACTTAGTTCAATCTTCATTAGTATCGCGCAATTACAGTCACCAGTCATCAGTCATCAGTCACCAGTTAACAGTCACCAGTTAACAGTCATCAGTCATCAGTTAACAGTCATCAGTTAACTGGTGACTGATTAAGAAATGGGAGATAACAGTTCGACCGCATCTCGACCGTCCATGTTTTCGAGATAGACTTTCACTTGTTCTTCTTTGGCGGTGGGGAGTTTTTTACCTGTAAAGTCGGGATGAATGGGTAACTGACGATGACCTCGATCGACTAAAACGGCGAGTCCAATGGTTTCAGGACGTCCATAATCGTTGACCGCATTCAAGGCGGCGCGAATAGTTCTCCCTTTATATATAACGTCATCGACTAAAACCACAATTTTATCGCTTAGATCAAAGGGAATATTGGTTTTTTCGGGGGTTCGCATCGCCACTTGATCTAAATCATCTCGATAAAAGGTAATATCTAACGCACCAACGGGAACTTCCACTTGTTCTAAAATTTGAATTTGTTGGGCTAATAGGTGGGCAAGGGTCACGCCTCTGGTGTAAATTCCCAATAGCACTAAATGGTCTAAATCTCCATACTTTTCAACAATTTGGGAGGCTAAACGGGTGACGGTTCGCCGCAGTTCTGGAGCCGAAAGGATTTCAACGATTTTTGTCATTTTAAATTTTCCTAAACATTCTTAAGATTTCTTAAAAAAATAGAAGATTAGATCCAATTGTGCAAAAGGATCGACGCCACTGCAAACAATCCTAACCAAATTAAAAAACAGAATCGCGTTAATTGTAGGGCTTGATTAATAGCGCTTGGAGTAATGGGTTGTATTGGATCTCCTAATAACGGTTTGTGTTTGATCACCCCTCGATAGGAATTCATTCCTCCGAGTTGTACACCTAATGCGGCGGCATAAGCACATTCACTCCATCCCGCATTCGGACTCGGATCTAAATTCGCATCTCGTTGACAAATTTTTAGAACAAATCGAGGCTTTCCTGATAAGATAGCGATGGTCAGAACTGTTAATCGACAGGGTACCCAGGTCAAAACATCGTCTAATTTGGCACTAAACCAGCCAATATCTTTATAGGGTGCTTCTCGATAACCCACCATAGAATCGAGGGTACTCGCGGCTTTATAGGCGAATGCCAGAGGAACGCTTCCCACTCCTGGTAGTGCCGCACCAACTAAGGCATAAAATAAAGGAGCCATAACGCCATCGGTGGCATTTTCTGTGACGGTTTCTAAGACCGCTCGCAGGATTTCTGGTTCGGATAAATGCAAAGTGTCCCGGCCAACGTAGAAACTTAAGCGTTGACGAGCTAGAACTAAATCTTGAGTAGAAATCGCCGCTAACACATCGTCAGCCGCATCCCGTAAACTTCGACCTGCAAAACAACTGGCTAATAGCACCCCCTCGATGATCATCCCTAAGATCTGATTCAAGGGAAATTCCAAGGGAATAAATAGTATCCCCTCCCCTAACAACCAGACGGTTAACCCGCTTAGACCGACTAAAAGAATGGCTAAAAATACCCCAGCTATCCGCAGGATTAGGGGATGATTGAAGTATTGCAAGAAAAGCTGAGTATATTGAGCGATTACCCAACCCATCACTTGCACGGGATGTAACCAACTTTTGGGATCTCCAATGACATAATCGAGTCCAGAAGCAAGTAACAATATAATCAGGGAATTAAACTCTATCATGAATGGGTGTAAAGGGCAAAGGATGATTAATCTTGCGGGTTGTCTTTTCCGGTGAAAACAACCCTAAACAACAAAGCTTGTTTCTTCCCCAAGTGCGGCTTGCCAACTCCGAGCATCATAATAGAGATCTTCTAAGGAAATGCTGTACAGAGCCTCTTTGAGCTTATGGTGCAATCGATTCCAGAGGGTATAAGTTACCCAGTCTTCTGCTTGTTCAATATCCGCTTGATGGCGGGGTAAAGGTTCAATGGTTTCCCCGACTGCTTCTAAAATTTGTCCAAGGGAGATTTGCGCCGCAGATTTTGCCAATTGATACCCTCCTTGAGCGCCTCGAACTGATTCAACTAGCCCGGCTCGCCGCATCTCAATCAGGAGTTTTTCCAAGTAGGGTGCGGGGATATTTTGGCGCTGTGCGATCGCATTGACAGAGGTAGGCCCGATGCCCCGTTGTAAGGCAAGATCGAGTAAGGCTTTAACACTATAGTGTCCGCGAGTGGTTAACTTCATCCTGGGTAATAATACGATAACTTCAGATTGGGGTTTAAAAGCGTCAACACGGTCTTGACAGATTCTACCAAGTTGAGCATACCTAATGAAATTGTACCCACTCAAAGGAAATTCACACGGCGATCGCACTTCTAAGAGTCATATCTTGAGTTGATAACTTTCTACCCCTCAGAACGAAAAACTTTTGCCCCTGAACCCTCAGACTTGATGAACTGGCTACAGTCATAGTATGCAAATCAACCTGATAACTGAATTGAGGATTGAGTTGTTGGATGCTTTTAGGTTCACTCAACTCCTTGGTTGGGATTAGATCTAAGAAAAAATTTAAAAAATAGGTGAATAATTTCGTTAATTCGTGTAATATAGTTTCTCAAGCGGCACTCTAGCTAAACAAAAAGGTTCACCTAGATGTCAGCCCCAATAAAAGTCAATCCCTTTTACAGAATATTTACAGGAACAGTGAATGGCTAAAAAGAAAGGTTCTGATCCTCAGCCTCAACCTCTGACGGGTGAAGCTCTGCTCAAAAAAGTCAAAGACCTTGACGATATGAGTAAAGAAGAGAAAGCCAGAGAATGTGGTTACTACACCGTTACTAAAAATGGGGTAGAGCGTGTCAATATGATGAAATTCCTCAATGCTCTAATTGATGCAGAAGGAATTGAGTTAGATGGCAAACAACAAGGCAATGGACGCGGCGGACGTTCTGCGAGTTATCGGATTAGTGTTCAGTCTAATGGTAACTTGCTAATTGGTGCAGCTTATACTAAACAAATGGATCTCAATCCCGGCGATGAATTTGAAATTTCTCTAGGACGTAAGCATATTCACCTCAAACAAGTTGAAGCCGGAGAAGAAGAAGAAGAAGGATAAATTAAAACATTATCTTCAACTGAACTCTAAGATAGACATCAACTCCAGTTGACGTCTATTTTTTCAGTCACCAGTCATCAGTCATCAGTCATCAGTCATCCGCGCTTCTTCCCTATTGCCTATTGCCTATTGCCTATTGCCTATTGCCTATTGCCTATTGCCTTCTTATGAGTTATTGTTTAAATCCTGATTGTTCTAAACCGTATAACTCGGATGACAGTCAATTTTGCTTGAGTTGTGGTCAGGGGTTGCGATTAAAAGACCGATATCGGGCGATTGAGCAAATTGGACAAGGGGGATTTGGCAAAACCTTTTTAGCGGTGGATGGAGATAAGCCATCTAAGCCGCGTTGCGTGATCAAGCAATTTTTTCCGCAAGCGCAAGATGCGGATACGGTTCAGAAGGCATCAGAATTATTTGAACAGGAAGCAAGCCGACTGGATGAACTCGGAAAACATTTGCAAATTCCCGAACTGTTGGCGTATATTACCGTTGAGCAGCAACAATATTTAGTTCAAGAATTTATTGAAGGGGAAAATTTAGCTCAAGTTCTGAGTCAGGAAGGCGCGTTTAACGAAACTCAGATTCAATATCTGTTAATTTGCTTACTGCCGCTATTAGAGTTTATCCATAGCAAAAATGTTATTCACCGAGATATTAAACCCGCTAATATTATTCGGCGGCTGGATGGTCAATTTGTTTTAGTTGATTTTGGTTCGGCTAAGTTTACCCAGAAAACCGCATTCACCGTTACGGGAACCATTATCGGGACTTCTGATTATATTGCACCGGAACAAGCGAAAGGTAAAGGGATTTTTGCCAGTGATATTTATAGTTTAGGGGTGACTTGTCTACATTTATTAACGCAAGTTGAGCCTGTTAATTTATTTGATGATGAAGAAGGTGCTTGGATTTGGCGAGAACATTTAAAACATCCCGTTAGTGAAGAATTGGGGTTAATTCTCGATAAAATGATTGAAAGTGCCATTAAACGACGTTATCAGTCAGCGAGGGATATTTTAACAGATTTGAATTCTAAATTATCGAGTTCAGATGTTGGGAGATTAGGAAGCGAGAATTTAGAGAGAGTAGGAAGCGGGAGTTTAGGACAGTCAGCAAGCGAGACGCTTGCACTACCTTTAATGAATCAATCGCAAAATTGGCAATGTGTTAAAACGTTAATTGGTCATACTTGGAGTGTTTATTGTATTGCTATTACTCCTGATGGTAAAAAAGTTGTTAGTGGAAGTGATGATGAAACAATTAAAATTTGGAATTTAGAAACAGGAGAATTAGATAAAACGTTAATAGGGCATTCACAGGAAGTAAGAACAATCGCTATTAGTCCAGATGGTCAAATGATTGTTAGTGGAAGTTATGATGGTACAGTTAGGTCATGGAATATCGAAACAGGTGAAGAGACCTCTATTATTGAAAAATATAGCTCTGGAGTTCAATTTGTAGCTATTCATCCCGATGGAAATATGATTGCAAGCACTGGTGCATCAAAGACAACAAAATATGATAATCTTTTTGTTTCTTTAAGAAGCTTAGAAAACAAAAAAGAAGCTTATTTTTGGGCTTCCTCTAGATATCAAACAGATACAAAAATCGCTTCAATCGCTTTTAGCCATTGTGGACGTTATATTGCTTATGAAGATCCCACAAAAGAGATTAGAATATGTCGTGTTAGTTCTGGACAACTAAGAGCTACTATTAGAATAGCTGATCATTCACAACGATTTTCATCTTTAGCTTTTACCCCTGACTCTTTACTGTTAGTGGCTGGAAGTGGTGATTCTACGATTAGAATAGTACAACCATCCACAGGAAATTTAATTAAAACCTTAGAAGGACATTCAGCGGCAGTTAAGTCTATTGCAATTAGTTCAGATGGTCAAACTGTAATTAGTGCTAGTTCTGACCAAACAATTAAACTATGGGAAATCGAAACAGGAGAAGAAATTTGTACGTTAACCGGACATAACGGCATTGTTTATTCTGTTGCGATTAGTCCCGATAATAAAACCATTGTTAGTGGGAGTCAAGATGGAACAATTAAAATTTGGCGTTCGTAGGATGGGCTATGCCCATCAAAACCCCTGTCAATTATTAGCAGTTAAAAGAGGGCGATCGCTTCTTTTAAATCGGATATTTTTTCATGATTAATTCCTAGTTAAAAA
>JBMDYE010000006.1:0-3282 GCA_048595135.1 Planktothrix sp.
ATAAAAAACGGACTAAGGCATTGGTGCTAATCCGGCTCCAGAAAGCCGTTTCCTGGGGTTCAGAAGGTAAGTTGTCCATTGTGGAATGACTCGCTTCTCAATTAATGTTGTTATTTTAGCGGATCTTTACAGAATTAGAAAGTTTTTGGATAGTTTTGTATACTATCAATAGAACCTTTTATTAGTCCTCAATTTTAAAAAAATTTTATAAAGGCTTAATCCCCTAAATTGAATCTCACTAACTGAACAACAAATTATGATTCGACTCAAACGTTGGCAATTAATCGTTTTAGCGACCCCGATCGCCAGTATGATCGCTTTTTTATTAATCGCAGCGGCAGGACAAATTCATGCTTGGGGTATGAACTGGATTTGGGCAATCTTCACCCTGATGTTTGTTGGGTGGCGCTGGCTGTTGGTGAAATGGACTCAACCCGCGTTGCAACAGGTAGAAACCTTGATGGCTGAAGTGAATCAAGAACTAGAATCTGCTGCCGAAAATCCCATTTTACCCCCCACAACCCATCAAGTAGAAACGGCCCTCCAACAAATTTTAGAAACAGCCCGTCATGATCCGCCCTTCTGGGAAGATTGGTCATTATTTTGGAAGCGCTGTCAGGAGGTGGTGGTTACCGTTGCCCATCGTTATCATCCTGAAGTTAAATATCCCCTGCTTAATATTTATATTCCCCAAGCTTATCAGTTAATTCGAGGTACCAGTGATGACATGGATCGGTGGATGCAGAAACTTTCTCCCGCCCTCAATCAAGTCACCGTAGGACAAGCTTACCAAGCCTATGAAACCTATCAAAAGTTGGAACCCTCCGCCCGAAAACTATTGCAAGTGTGGAATTGGGCGCAATGGCTGTTGAATCCGGCGGCAGCCTTAGCCCGCCAAGCCAGTCAACGTTCCAGCGACCAAGCCACCCAACAATTGATTTTAAATTTAAGCCAACTGATCCGGGAAACGGCGTTACGGAATTTGTCTCGACAGGCGATCGCTCTCTACAGTGGGACAATGCCTCCCCCAGAACTAGCCGTTTCTGCCCCCACCCTTCCTGCAACCCAAACCCAAACCCTACGGGAGATTATCACGCAAGCTCAACCCGTTGAAAGCATTGCCCAAAAACCCGTGAATATTTTGTTAATCGGGCGCACTGGGGCGGGTAAAAGTAGCTTGATTAATAGTTTATTCCAAACGGATCAGGCCGTCGTGGATGTGTTACCCAGTACCGATCGCATCCAAACTTATCACTGGCAAAGTCAGACCGGAGAAACCCTGAATCTGTTAGATACACCGGGCTATGAACAAGTGAACCGCCCGGAACTGCGGGAAGAAGTGCTTGAGTATGCTACCAATGCCGATTTATTATTACTGGCTACTCCTGCCCTTGATCCGGCGTTGCAGATGGATGTGGATTTTCTGCGGGAGATTAAGGAACAAGTGGCGGCCTTACCCGCCATTACGATGGTGACTCAGGTGGATCGCTTGCGTCCGTTTCGGGAGTGGCAACCTCCTTATGATTGGCGGGGGGGAGACCGTCCGAAGGAAAAAGCGATTCGAGAAGCGACTCAATATCGAGCCGAATTATTAGGAGCCTATTGCAATCATATTTTACCTGTGGTGACCGCGAATCGGGAAACCCAGCGAGAAGCTTGGGGTTTAGATGTGCTTTCGGTAGCATTATTAGAAGCGATCGCCCCCGCCAAACAACTGCGTTTAGCTCGATTTTTGCAAAATCAAGAATCTCGGATTGTGGCGGCGGCTAAAATTATTGATCGTTATACGTTCCAAATGGCGACCACCCAAGGATTAGCTGCTTTTTTAAAAAGTCCGATTTTGAAATTTCTTTCCACCTTAACAACAGGTTCTCCCACCTTAGCATTTTTGTTAGCAGAACAAATTCCCGTCGAACAGTTACCTGTTGTCATTGGTAAACTGCAAATGGCTTATGATTTATTCTCACTCTTTAATTCTGGAGAACCCAACGCCCGGAATTTTGACTTATTAGCCTTATGGCCGTTTCTGTTAGATAATCCCAATCCCCCCGACCGAAATGCAGCAGCATTTGGTCATGCCTTAGTTGAATATTGGACTCAAAATTTAAGCCCTGAACAATTTAGAGAACGGTTTCATTTTTATATGAAATAGGGAATAGGGGATAGGGAAACGTGATTAGTTATCCGATTAGTTAGTTGTAGCCAACATTTCAGAATGTAAGTCTACCATTGCAAGAGTGCCTATTCCCTATTCCCTTTTCAAAGACAATTTTAAGGCTGGCTTAAGAAACGACGCTGCTGCATTACATATAGAATTCCCCCAACAGCAGCAACCATTAACGCAATGCCAATAGCCGGGTTTAATCCATAAATAATTAACGATGGACAGCCTGCTGTGAATAAACTCAAGACAGAAATAACCATAATTCTGCGACCAATTTGAGGATATCCCGTTTGAGTCATAATTTTTAACCCTAATAAACAAAGGGTGATTTCACTTAATAATGTGGCGATCGCAGCCCCAGGCCCTCCTAAACGAGGAATTAAAAACCAATTCATTCCCACATTGGCACTGGCGGTTCCAAACAAAATTTTAGGTAACTTATGTTCCTCTCCAGTGGCTTGTAAAAATCGTTGAGATAAATTGCCAAACATACTAATCCCTAAACTGGGAAGTAAAACCGCTAAAGAAGCAACAGATCGATCAAATTCTGCACCATAAATTAGAGGAATAAAAATTTGTTGTAAAGAACTGGCTACCACAACCGCAGGTAAAACCCCAATTAATAAAACGCGAACTGCTTTATATAATTGTTCCGGTAAACGTTCTGGATCAGTGGCATAATATTTCGCAAAGCGACTAAATACCACCTGAAAAATAACACGAGCCAAAGCAAAAAACATCTCCATAATTTTGTACGCCGCACTATAAAATCCTGCCTCAATGGTTTGTCCTAGTGCTTGCAACATCACTAAATCAACTTGATAATAAAGAATCCACAAAACCCCCGACACAGCGAAGGGGTAAGCGATCTTTAAGGAGTGCCAACAACCACTAATCGTCAACGGCGACCAAACCGGAAGTTTCCGACTCAGGTAGTAAAATAACCCCATAATATCCAGCGCCCGCACCACCACAATACTAATCACAACAGGAATTAAACTTCGAGTCGCGTAAAGTACCCCGGTGGAAATCAGCACCGTTGCTAACCGTTCAATGGCAACCCAAACGGTTTCTGTTCTGAACCATGACATCCCCTTCAGGGTTCCCCGCAACGTCAT
>JBMDYE010000007.1:0-6870 GCA_048595135.1 Planktothrix sp.
AAAAAAGCCGACTAAGGTTAAGGTTGTGGCTTGACCTGTAATTTTCCAAGCCCAAATTTCAATTGCAAAGCTAGTCATCGTACTACCAATGGTAGAAATTAATTGACCTAGCCAAACAATCATAAAACTCCGCATACTGACCGAGTTAAGCATGATTTTAGTGATTAATTAAAGGACAATTACTACAGTTTTCATACTCTGGGGGGATGAATTTATACAAACAACAAGTGCGCCGAATTTTTAACCCGGTATTGGGTGCGGTATCCGTTAAATTATAGAGGGGGTTTAGACCGGGCATGACTAAACTATTGCGTTGTTCATATAAAACCGAATAATCGATTTTAATAGCTTCTTGATCAGTGCATTGACTCAACATTGAAAACTGTTCTTCAGACGCATTAACCGCATTTCCCCACATCGTTTTTTTAGAAAGTTTTGTTAATTGATGAACTTGGTTAATCAGGGGGGCGAGATTTTGTTGAAATAATCCTGTAAACACAGCTTGATGTAAGTCATCAACTCGATTTACAATTTTTCCAGGGTAATTTTTAGGAATCGGAATTGGCGCTCGCCTTGGATAAACAACTGTACCGCTTAAATCATGAAATGTTATCGCTTTCGGTTTCCCGTTCTCTAATACAAAACTAACATTCTCTAAAGACGCATTCAGTCCCACACCCGCCCAAGTCATGAAGGTTAAAATACCGGGTAATGTTGCCCAACAATAAATGGTAGTCCAAACGGAGGCTGCAATACGAAGATCTTGAGTTTTTTGATATTCTGGACTGGCTTTAATTTCAGCTAAAATTCGTTCCGGTTGCAGGTAATTCTTGAGAGTAATAATCTCTGCATCATTAGGAATTTGAGTAAAAATAATGCAATCCGTATATAACGGATCTAAGTTTTGTTTAGCCTCACTCAAAATGTCTTCTAAAAAATCCTCAATAGAATTAATGATTTTTGAATCTAAAATTTGGGAGTTTTTCATGAATTATTAATTAAATATTTGGAAAGATCATCAAGGATTGCATGAGCAGATAAGATATTGCCAAAGATCCAGTAACTAGAATTAACCAGATAAACTTGTTGATTTTTGACAACATCTAGCGTTTGCCATAACAAGCTTTTTTGATAACTTTGGAAAGAATCTTGCGCTTCGGCATCTAAAGCCACAAATAAAACATCTGCATCTAATAAATTGAGACGTTCTAAATTAACAGAAATATAGGTTTGGTCGGGATTAGTTGTCAGTTGAGTTTGAACTTTGGGAAACGCTAACCCTAGTTCTGATAAAACACTTCCTGGGAAAGAAAACGCAGTGCGAAACTCAGGAATTTGATAACCTGAATAAAAGCGACTAATGGAAATAGTTTTATTTTTGAGTTGGGGATTAATCTGAGTTTTAAATTGTTGAATTCGTTGCTGATATTGAGTGAGTAAATTTTGTGCTTGGGCTGTTTTTCCTAGAATTTCTCCGATTTGAAGTAACGCCTCTTTCCAACCCGTTTGAACATAGTCTAAGCTAACGGTCGGTGCAATTTTAGAAAATAACTGATATTGTTCTGCACTCAGATAAAATCCTAAAATAAAATCTGGATTTAACTGCACCATTTTTTCAATGTTAGGCTGGCTTTCCTTTCCTAAAGAAATTACTTTTTCTGTTTTTTCAGCAAATTTTTGGATTTTACTTCCTGTAATATTAGGCTGGGTTGCTGCAATGGGTTTGATATCCAGCGCTAATAAAATTTCCATTGTAATTTCATCCAAAGCAATAATACGCTGAGGATTTAAAGGAATACAGCTTTTTCCAAAGGAATGCTCAACTTCTTTACATTCAGTTGGAACGATTTCTGCTTGGGAAACTTGCACAATTTGAGCCATATAATGATGGCACGCCGTCACTAAAATAAAGGTCAAAATCATTAAAATTAAACGTTGAATGAGTGGTTTGCTCATTATTAGATCAAGTAAACGTCTTATAAAAGCTTGGCTTCGTCTCTACTCCTGGGTTAGAGAATCCCTACCCCCTGAGCTAGTTTAACCTATAGTTGCTATCAATTCTCAATTATAAAATCGCTTGGCTCCTAGAATACCGTAAGGATGGTCAGAATTGCAATAGAGAATTGATGTCATTAATTACGCTTGAGGGGAATGCAACATTCCCAGGGCTGTTTCATTCTAGAGACAGATACCTCTGTGACCTCTCCCCCAACCCCTCTCCTGTAAGGAGAGGGGAGAATTTTTGTTACTAAATGAAACGACCCTGGGTTTCAAACTCAACTCAATACAGACTTTGGAAATTGGCGACTCAGGGGAACACACATCGGACTCCCCACCACTGGGTCAGCCACAACGCGACAGTCTAACCCAAAAACCGATCGCACCATCTCCTCAGTCATCACGTCTTTGGGTTCTCCAGCGCTGAAAATACACCCTTCTTTGATCGCCACTAAATAATCAGCATAACGACAAGCTTGATTTAACTCATGCAAAACCATGACAATGGTTCGTCCTTGATTTTGGTTTAATTCATATAACAAATCAAGCACTTCAATTTGATGGGCTAAATCTAAAAAGGTTGTGGGTTCATCTAATAGTAAAATATCCGTATCCTGGGCGAGTGCCATTGCAATCCAAGCCCGTTGTCGTTGTCCCCCCGATAAGGTATCGAGCGATCGCATCGCTAACGGTAACAAATCCGTAATTTCTAACGCTTGTTGGACAATTCTTTCATCGTTTCTTGACCACTGCTGCAACCAATTTTGATAGGGATAACGCCCTTGCGCCACTAAATCTCTAACGGTTAATCCTTCCGGTGCAACAGGACTTTGGGGGAGAATTCCTAATTGCTGGGCAACCGTTTTTGCCGATAAATTTAAAATCGAATTTCCATCTAAATAAACCGTTCCGCCATAAGGTTTAAGAAGCCGAGCTAACCCCCTTAATAACGTTGATTTTCCACAACCATTCGCCCCGACTAATGCAGTAATTTTACCCCTCGGAATTGATAAACTCAAATCCCGAATAATTATTGTTCCTTCGTAGGCTAAAGAGAGATTTTCCGTAGAGAGTCCTTTCATTATCCTTACCCTTAATCTAATATGAAATTTTTAAATGTCTGCTACACATCCGTTTGGTGTAGAGACGTTGCATGCAACGTCTCTACGTGGGATTTAGGGATCATCCTTATTTACTTTTGCCGATTGCGAATTAATAAATAGAGAAAATAAGGCGCGCCTACTGTGGCAGTCACCACGCCACAGGGAATTTCCACAGGTGCAAATAAACTTCGTCCCAGTAAGTCTGCTGCCACAACGATGATACCACCGAATAATGCAGCAGTCGGCATTAACCCTTCATGGTTGGGGCCAACGAACTGTCGCCCTAAATGGGGCGCTATTAAACCGACAAAGCCGATCAGTCCCGCAGTGGCGACGCCGATACCCGCTAAGGCAACTGCGATCAACACCAGTAAACCCCGTTGCCAGTCTAGCGATATGCCAAGATTTTTGGCAACATCATCTCCTAAATTTAATGAATTTAACGATCTAGCTTGGCTGAAGGCGAGAGGAACAAAGATAATTAACCAAGGTAAGCAGGAAAAGACTTGTTCCCAACTGCGCCCGTAAACGCTTCCGGCTAACCAAACTAACGCTTCATTAACGTTGTAAATTTGTCCAAAGGTAATTAATAAGCTGGTGGCAGCCGTGGCGATCGCAGATAAACCCACTCCGATTAAAATTAATAAAATCGGAGAGCTTCCCTGGTTCCAAGCGAGGGCATAAATTAAAATTGCCATCAATAATGCCCCTGCAAAGGCTGAAATCGGTAAACTATAAATGGGTGCCGTTGGAAATAACACAATTACTGAAACCGCCGCTAAACTAGACCCCGCGTTGATACCAATAATCCCTGGATCAGCTAACGGGTTACGGGTTAAGCCTTGAAAGATAGTTCCCGAAATGGCGATCGCCATCCCCACTATCACCGCCACCAGAGTTCGGGGAAGGCGCAGGGTATAGACAATAAACTTATGATCGGGGTTGTCGGTGGAAAACCCGAAGATTGTTTTGATTAACTCTAAAGGCGCGATTGCATAGTCCCCTTGTCCCACATTCAGGATCATCAGGCTGAACAGAACAACTGCCAAAATCAGCAGTGTTAGGGGGACTCGACGGTCAAGGCGAAAGGAAAGCAACGGAGACCGGAAAACAAACCAATTTAACTTCATTTTTTAACTTTTGCCTTTGCGAAGTAGACAAAAAAGGGCGCACCGACCAGGGCGGTCATGACTCCCACCGGAAGTTCCTGGGGTTT
Organism: Planktothrix sp.; assembly: GCA_048595135.1. Lineage (GTDB taxonomy): Bacteria > Cyanobacteriota > Cyanobacteriia > Cyanobacteriales > Microcoleaceae > JBMDYE01. Next base: position 4,318 of record JBMDYE010000007.1, read on the forward strand.
GAGCAATACACGGGCAGCAATGTCAGCCAGTAATAGTAACATCGCACCAATCACGGCGGAATAAGGCAAGATCCAACGATAATCGGCTTTAATGAAAAATTTGACCAAATGAGGAACCACTAAGCCAATAAAGCCAATCGGCCCCGCTAAAGCGACGGAACTTCCGGCTAATAAGACAATACTGATCGCCGTTAAAATTTTAATCCGGGCGGTTTGTTGTCCTAACCCTTTGGCAACCTCTTCACCCAAACTCAAGGTGGTGATTTGCTGGCCTAAAGCAAAGGCGATCGCAAAGCCCACTATCAAAATCGGCAGAACAGATAAAAAGATATCCGCATCTCGGTTAGCAAGGGAACCCGCCAGCCAAAATCGAATTTCTTCTAAGGTGCGTTGGCTAACAAGGAGAAGGGCGGTGGTTAGGGAAGAAATCAAAGCCGTTAGGGCTGCACCCGCAACGGTTAAATTCAGGGGGGTCGCGCCACCCCGTCCCAGAGACCCCAAAAGATAAACTAATAGGGCAGCAGTAGCGGCGCCGCATAAGGCAGCCAGTGTTAAAAGGCTGAGGTTAGAATTGCCAAACACAAATAAGGTCGCGACAACTGCTAAAGCCGCCCCCGACTCAATGCCTAATATTCCTGGATCGGCTAAGGGGTTACGGGTTAAGCCTTGCATTAAAGCACCGGAAACCGCCAAGGCAGAACCCACCAAAAGGGCTATTAGCGATCGCGGTAATCTTACCGTTTGGATGACTAAGTGATCATAAGAACCATCAAAAGCCAGAAAAGACGCTAAAATCTGCTTCAGCGAAATATCAGCCGCACCGAGGGTGACACTATAAATCAAAATTCCCAATAAAATTATTAATCCTAAACTGAGATTAATCCAAGGCGATCGCTGTTTTTTCCTTAATTCTATTACTCCCATATTTTTTGACTTTTCCCTTTTTTTATTACACTATTAAAACACCTAAATTAACCTACATTAATAATTATGAATTAATAATTACTGTACGGGCGAAGCATTCGGGCAGAAATTTAGGAGAAAAACCGATAAGTTACCTACCGAAAGATCCCGCCCCTACATTAAAAAATGGTTCGTTCCTCTAAATGTTCTGTAATTTCTGCACGCGATCGCCAAACAGGACGCAACTGTTGACGGGCAAATAAGGGCAATTGATCGCCAATATGGGGGGAATTCGGTTGACTGGCGTTGCCATAAGTAATTAATGTTTGAGCTTTGATCGGTTGGGAAAATTCGATCGCCGCCACATAAGAATCACCCGCCACTGCTTGAAAACGTCCCTCCTTAGTTGGGGCATAATTAACCACTCGAAAAATCCCTTGATCTCCGTCTCCACCATGACCTGGAAAATCGATATTCCCCGCTTGCAAACGGAATACTTCTCCCCAAGGAATATCAAGATTGTTATAAGCTTTTTTAACTTGGGCGGCTGCATCCCGGAGATCTTTCACCGCTTGTTTTGGGTTAGCTAAACCGTCCGGTGTCGTTAGAGGGGCGTTTTGATCCCAAGGGGTTTTAAACAAAGTCTCTAAATCAATATTTTCAACCCAAGCATAAAACAAAACTGCCCCTTGACTATTGCCATCGGTTTTTTTATCCCAGGCGGCTAACACTTGGGCGGCTTCACGAGTTAATGGATCTTCGTCTTGTTGGGCGGCTTGTATTAAATCATCTAAAATGCGATCGGCTAATTCGCTATCCGTTGAATGTTTGTAGGCGATCATTTCCTCAAAGGAGATTTGATCATCTTCTGCTAACATTCGGGCTGAACGTTGCGCCCGAAAATCCATCCCCTCGGTAGGTGCCATATAGGAGGGGTAATTTTCAGCTTTGAGCGCTGTCGGAAAGGTGGTTGTCCAAGGGGGATCATTGGCATTTTGTAACCAACCACTAGCCGGATCGATAACTTTTGGTAACTCTGAATAGGGGTGAAATTGAGTCCACAGGGTTTTTGAGGTATTACCAGGAATCATTTTTTTCCAGTCGGCAAAGTTGCCTTCTGAACGTTTGGGAACTAAACCGTTAAACAGGTGCATAATATGTCCGTCTCGGTCAGCATAAATAACGGTAAACATTGGCAGTTGTAACCGTTGTAATGCTTTCTGGAATTGGTCTAGGTTTTTGGCGCTTGCCATTTCCCACCACTGTTCTAAAATGCCGGAACTTTCTAAACCCACCACCCGCAGTGCGATCGCTTGATCTGCTGTTTCTCGGACAACGGGGCCATGAACAGATGATTTAACAGAAAAGGGTTGTTGTTTGAAGCTACCGTCGTTTTGTTTGATCTTTAAGACATAGTTCGTGGTTTCAAAAGGGCGAACTTTGCCATCAAAAACATAGCCATTATTTTGTAAGGTGAGTTCGTAGGCATCCCAACCATCATGGGTATTAACGGTATGCGTCCAGCCTAAATAATCATTAAAAGCGATCGCCAACCCGGGGATACCCACCAATGTTGCCCCATAACTATCAAACCCTGGGGCGGTCATTTGGGCTTCATACCAGAGAAATAAATCGAACCAAGGTAAGTGG
>JBMDYE010000008.1:0-9076 GCA_048595135.1 Planktothrix sp.
ACCCCGTCCTTCCGACTCACCGCAGTTCCGATGACCTTGTTCACCGATGTCTCGCTCATGCTATGCCTCCTCCCTGGGTTGAAATCGTTAGCGCCCGTTGAATAGCCCGTTTTGCCATATTGACTTTAAAACCGTTATCAGCCAGGGGTTTTGCTCCCTGTAACGCGATCTCCGCTGCCTGTTGAAAGATTTCAACGGTGGCCGGTTTACCTTTTAGGAAAGCTTCTGCTTCAGGCACTCGCCAAGGTTTATGGGCGACTCCTCCCAACGCCAGACGCACCTCCCGAACTTTTCCACCCGCCACATCCATTGCGGCTGCAACAGAAATTAAGGCAAAGGAATAGGACGCTCGATCCCGCAATTTCAGATAAACACCTGTTTTCGCGAAGGGGAGAGGTGGCAAAATAACCGCAGTAATCAGTTCTCCCGGTGCTAAATTGGTATCTCGTTCAGGCGTATCTCCCGGTAGACGATGAAAGTCATTAAAGGGAATCTGTCGCCGACCGTTGGAACCTTCTACTTCCACCACCGCATCCAGTGCAGCGAGAGCGACACACATATCGGAGGGGTGAACGGCAATACAGCGATCGCTGGCTCCTAAAATAGCGTGCATTCGATTAATGCCTTGGAGGGCAGCACAGCCTGTTCCGGGTTGTCGTTTATGACAAGCAAATACGGTGTCATAGTAATAGGGGCAACGGGTACGTTGTAATAAATTGCCCCCAACGGTGGCGACGTTGCGGATTTGTTGGGAGGCGCCCGACAGAATGGCGCGAGATAATAGGGGATAATCCCGACGGATTTGAGGATGATCGGCAACGGCTGTATTCGTTGCTAAGGCTCCAATGCGAATGCCGCCGTTTGTTGTCGCTTCGATTGGTTTGAGATCTAAACGAGAGACATCAATTAGTTGGGCGGGTTCATCGAGAAAGACTTTTAAGCGATCAACTAAATTGGTTCCACCTGCGATGAATTGGGCGTTTTGGGTGGTTTGCGATCGCTGTACCGCATCCGCCGCCGATGTGGCACGGACATAAGCAAAATTTTTCATCCGGTCACCTCCTGCACCAAAATCGTCGCGGCGGGAGACGGTGGGGTTTGTCCAGCGGCTTGTTGAACGGCAGCCACAATGCCGTTATAGGCACTACAACGACAGAGGTTTCCACTTAATCGCTCTTTGATTTCTGTTTCTGATAACGTTGTTAGTTGGGGGGGACGGGTGAGATCGGCGGTCACTACACTCCCACAGCCTCGGTTCACTTCATCGAGTAGGGCAACGGAGGCGCAGATTTGCCCCGGTGTACAATACCCGCATTGAAACCCATCATTGTCAATAAACGCCGTTTGCACGGGATGGAGTTGTTCCCCTTTTGCCAAGCCTTCAATTGTGGTAATGGAGCGTCCCTCCTGCATAATGGCGAGGGAAAGACAGGAATATATCCGATCGCCATCGACTAGAACGGTACAGGCTCCACATTGACCGTGATCGCAACCTTTTTTCGTCCCTGTTAATGCTAGCCGCTCTCGCAAGACATCAAGGAGGGTGACACGGGGTTCGATATTCACCGTATAGGGTTGGCCATTAATCTTGAGGGTGACTGGGGTTTCTCCTTGCAGGGGAGAGTTGCTATCGTTTGATATCGGTTGCGCTTCAGCCGAATGAGCAGTATCGAGAACTTTGGGGCCAATAATTGCCGTTCCTGCCGCCGTGAGAGCTTGTCCTAAAAACCTGCGCCGAGAGGTTTCTAACGGTTTTCTATGATCCGATGACATCGTTGGTATCTCCAAAGTTTGAGTGAACCTGAGAGAACTTGATTTGAGTTTCAAATGGACAACTCAACTCTCACTGGTGTCCCGTGTTGAAGGATGATCAATGTTAGACAGAGAAGCTCTGTTGCTAATCTCTGCGCTAATTTTTTTTAATTTTAAATGATTCAACAGCCTGGTTGCTGATCTTCCTGTTTCCTTGCCTCAATTTGATAAGGAAGAAACATCAACTTTCAGGGTAAAATTTTCTTCCTTCGGTGCAGAAACTTCTAGGGAATAATCTCCGTTGGAAGGTAATTCTCCTTGCCAAGTTTTGCTATTTTGAATGGTGCCAATGATTTTACCTGTAGGATCGATAATATTAATATTGACCGTTCCTTTCTCCACTTCAATGGACATTTGTTGTCCGGCGGAACATTCTAATTTATATTGTCGTTTTTCAGTCGGTTTGATCAAACCTGTAAGCGCTGTTCCGGTAGTTCCAGGTTCAAAGGAAACTCGTTCTGTTGCCGTATTAACTTCAGGAGAACTTGTCGGTGTGGGTGTGGGGGTAACAGTAGCAGTCGCCGACGGGGAGGGAGAATTTGCAAAGGGTGGTAACGGTTGTAACGGTTGCTTGGCTGGGACACCCCGACCATTTAAACTCATTTTTAGATCAAAGGTTGTTGCCCCTTTTAAGGCAGTTAAAATTAAGGTATATTGACCCGTTTGGGGTAAGTCTTTGGTTTTAATTAATTGCCGATCTGGGGTATAAACCCAAATACATAAATTATCTTCGGTGCGATAATTCAACTGTTGACCTGCATTCCCTTGAAATTGATAACCCAGATAATTTCCTTGGCGAATTTGACCTGATTCTCTGGTACTGGCTGCGGTTAAGGTAATTAATTTAATATTTTGGGGCGCAATATTGCCTTGGGGTTGTTCTGAACATTGTTGATTTTGACTTGATGCACTACTAACGATATTCATCGTTGTAGAAAGCTGTTTCCAATGTTCTGATAAAGCCTCACAACCTGTTAATAAAAATAACAATAAAAATAATCCATATTTTTTCATAGAACCATCAGAATTAAGAATTAAGAATTAACAGGGAACAGGGAACAGGGAACAGGGAACAGGGAACAGGGAATAGGGAAGAGAAAAGAAGCACTGATAATGTGTCCGACTGATAACTGATGACTGGTGACTGGTGACTGATAACTGTCTTAACTTAACCGTTGTTTGATCCATAATCCAAATAAGGGTAAAGCCAATTGATAGCCTAATTCTGAACCATAAATTAACCCTTTGTGTTGGAGTCCGGCGATCGCTCCTTGTAAACTGCCTCCTCTTGATAAATGATGTTTGGTAATATATTCTCGACTTTGGGGTTTATCCGTTGGATCTAAAGCTAAAGACTCTAATAATTGGGCTTGGGAAGCGGGAAGCAAAACTAACAACGACTCAAATACCGTTGAAAAGTCGGCGAGTAATTCCTGTAAAGTGTCCTCAATTTCTTGATCACCAATTAACCCATTGCTGGTTTTAACTTTACATAAGCGTCTGACTAAAGCCGAGGCATCCCCAATATGTCCTTGTACCGCGTCTAAAAAGCGTTTTAAAGCTTGCGATCGCGGATCAAAGGTTAAATTTTCTCGATGTAAAACCCCATGAGCCCAAGCGGCAACAACATCATCGGATAATGGGATTAATTGCACCACATCTAAGTTTTTATGAAACTCTTCCTGATAACTGGTTTCTGCTAAAGTTGCGACTAAAACATAACTAACCAAATCCTGAGCTTGAATTTCTTGACGTAATAATTTTTCCCAACCTCCATTCCGATCCCAAGAGCGAATATGGGGAAAACTTTGTAAAATTAATACCACTTGTCGCCCCACAAATTCTGCTAACTGTTGGGGTAAATGAATTAATAATTTATAGGCTTGCCAAACTTCATCGGGTTTGGCAATTAACCGCAAACTTTTTGCCGTGTCTCCCTGCCAAACAAAAAATTGATCAGCTTCTGTCGCTGTCCACTGTTGTAAAAACTGAGTGGCGGCAGGACTTTGTACCGCTTGGGTAATCCCCTCACACAACAGTTGGGTCAACCGTTGGCCATCAGTTGCCCGAATACAGTCCACTTCAATGACTTTTGCCCCCACTTCCATCGCTGCCCGTCGGACGAGGGTTCGTCGTCCACTTCCAGGAACCCCCGCAATTAACAAATCTCGATCACGAGCTAACGCCTGGGTGATCTGTTGAAATTGGCTTTGCCGTCCAAAGGTTTCTAATGGGGCTGCTAACTCTGTTATATCCATTGGTGTCTGTCGAACAAGCTGATTGCTGATATTACCATTTTTAGGAGGCAGCTTTGCTGGAGGCAGGAGGCAGAAGAAAAGAATTTTCCCCTTGTCTCCCTGTCCCCTGTCTTCTTCTGTATTTCCAGCCCTAAGAGGTCGTCAAAACGGAATCGGATCATAGTCGGGATTTTCGGGTTCGCTAGGGGGTGGCGCTGGTTTACTGGGTGCCGGGGTGGCAGGAGGGCGACGGGGTTCTGTGGGGTCTTCTGCAACGGGAGGAGGTGCGCTAGGACGGTTCCTTGATCCTAAAGGAACAACGTTGTTCGGGGTTGCGTTGGTTGTCGCTGTCCCCCCATTAGGACGAGGCTGGGCTTTCATATCCATTTCTAAACGGTAAATCCGTTGTGCGGTTAGTTCTGCCCGTTTTTCTTTGAACCCTTCAGGACGGTCTACCGTATTCATCCCTAAACGACCTTCGATCACAATTTGGTCGCCTTGATGATATTTTTCATTAATTTCTTGGGCTAAAGTCCCCCAACCAATGACTTTTAAAGTGGAGGGGGGATCATCGTCTCGCTGGGATGGAAATTGTACTAACATCTCTGCGATCGGAATTTGGTTGTCTGCGGTATAACGAAGTTGCGGGTCTTGAATAATCTCCGCCATTAAAATAATACTGTTCATAGATTAGAAGTCAGATGTTAACTGTTTTACTGGTGAATGGTGACTGATGACTGATGACTGTTTAAAAGCGTTGTTGTTTTCTTCATCATGACATTTTTAGCCATAATTTAAAACGATTTTTGCAGGTTAGGTTACAGATCTTCCCAATGTTTCATTCCTTGGGCTTGATTCACAAAGTCATGGACTAAGTTCCGATATTCTCGTAGGGTTGCGTCTACCCAGTCGCGATCAACGCCGTTGGCATAAATATGAACGAGGGGTTCTCCAGCATCGGGTAAAATCAACACCCAGTTATCATCTTGATAGTTCATTAATTTCACCCCGTCGATCAGTTCTAGGTTTTCTGGGGAATGGGTTTCGACTAAATGCCGCATTAAGGCCCCTTTGACTCCCCAAGGACAACGCACCGTATAACGTCGATGGACAATATGGGGTAAATCGGCGCGAACTTGGGTGAGCGATCGCTCTTGAGTCGTTAACATCTCAATCATTTTAGCAATGGAGAACATGGCATCAAACCCCGGATGCAGTTGCGGGAAAATAAACCCCATATCCCCACTCCCCCCGACAACAACGTTAGGATTCGTATGGGATGCTTCCATTAAGGCCGTTGGGTTGGCTTTGGTGCGAATCACTTTGGCATCATAACGGCGGGCAATTTGTTCAATGGCGGCGGAGGTATGAACGGGAACCACAACGGTGCCGCGGGGATAGGAGGTTAAGACCATATTCACCATTAAAGCGGTGAGTTGTTCGCCTCGAATGGGGCTTCCGGTTTCATCGACTAACATAAATTGTTCGCCATTGGCATATACTTGCGCCCCAAAATTTGCCCGTAATGCTTCCACCACTCGCCCTAATTGATCGAGTAAATTTTCCCGTTCATTCACATTCAAAGCGGTATGATTTAAACTGGCATTTAAGACCACCGCATCACAGCCAAATTTTGCTAATAATTGGGGTAAAATCGCACCGGAAACTGCATAAACATAGTCAATTACAACCTTGGCATTGCTATAGCGCAGCACGTCAACGTTCATGTGTTTTTCAAAGCTGGTGCTATAAATATCGAGTAATTCGATCGCATAAGTTACGTTGCCAATTTCAGGAATTTGCGCCCGTCTTAAATCTTCTTTAAAATAAGCCCCTTCGATTTTTTTCTCTTTGGCTTTCGTAATATTAATTCCTTTATCATCGAGAAATTCAATTAAAATATGATCAGACCGTTCGGGAGAGAGCCGCACATGAATCCCTCCGGCGACTCTTAACGTCCGAATTGAGGTGCGGGTAATCGGAATGGCGGTGGCGTCCAAGTTCATCACGTTGACGCCGACGGACATTAAACCCGCCACTAAAGAACGGGTTACCATCCGCGAAATGGGCCGTTGATCACGGGAAACGGCAACCGTCGCCCCTGGTCTTAGGGTAGAACCATAGGCAGCCCCCAATTTCACGGCAAATTCTGGGGTCACGTCAATATTGGCTAATCCTTGTACGCCCCGTTGACCAAATAAGTTGCGTTGGGCGGTACTTCCCCAAATTAAGTTAATGTTGAGGGTGGCGCCGGATTCGATTTTTTTACTAGGCCAAACCCTGACACCAGGGCTGATTTGGGCTTCTTCCCCAACACTGGATAAAGACCCCACCACCGCCCCTTCTAAGACGTGGGCGCGACGGTCTACCCTTGCTCCTCTGGCAATCACACAAGCTCGTAAATGGGCATCATCGCCAATAATTGCCCCATTCCAGATAATCGGCCGTTTAATATTGGCATCGGCTCCAATCGTTACATTATCCCCGATTACGGTTCCCGCTTCTAGTTGCGCCCTCGCCCCAATGCGACAATTTCGACCGATTAAAACGGGGGTTTCAATTTGGGCACTTTCATCAATGTAAGTATTTTCTCCCACCCATAACCCCGGAGCGCGTTCTGGATAAGGAATTTTTAATTTGACTTTTCCCATTAACGCATCATAATGGGCTTCTCGATACACATCTAAATGACCGACATCACACCAATAATTATTGGCAATAAATCCATACATGGGTTCTCCTTTTTCTAAAAGGAGAGGGAATAAATCTTGGGAAAAATCTGATTCTTGATCGTAGGGTAAATAATCTAAAACTTCGGGTTCTAAAATATAAGTTCCTGTATTAACGGTATCTGAAAAGACTTCGCTAGAAGATGGTTTTTCTAAAAAGCGGTTAATCCGATGATTTTCATCGGTAATCACTACGCCAAATTCAATCGGATTCGGCATTCGAGTTAATATTAAGGTGGCTTTTGATCGTTTGCGTCGATGAAATTCAATGGCGGCGGTTAAGTCAAAATCTGTAATACTATCCCCACTAATCACTAAAAAGGTTTGATCCAATAATTCGGCAATATTTTTAACACAGCCTGCGGTTCCTAACGGTTGATCTTCTTCCACTGCATAGGTCATTTGCACACCGAAGTCACTGCCATCATGGAAATATTCGCGCATCACGTCGGGAAGATAATGCAGGGTGGCAATGACTTCTGTAATTCGGTGCCGCTTTAATAAATGAATAATATGTTCCGCAATGGGACGATTTAATACGGGTACCATCGGTTTGGGAAGATCACAGGTTAACGGTCTTAATCGTGTTCCCGAGCCACCCGCCATTAGCACTGCTCGCATAGATCCTCCTAATCAACTTTATTTGGCCTCAAATTTCCCTTGTCCAATTGTCTGAATCTTGCAGGGGAAGTTGAATTGAACACAGGCTCTAACTCTAGCTGATTCTCAGATTTTTAAAAAGGATAAATTCCTTTCTATTAGTAACAATTTTTATTCTGATACTCGCCGTTTATTATATCGTATTTTTCAAGCTTTTTTCTTGAATAATTTTATAGGCAAGCGTCTTTTTAATTGAACTTGAGAAATTAGAGTAGACACCTTTATAATAATAGGATAGCAAATTTTTGATTAATTTGTTAAGATTTTTAGAAGAATTAATAGTGGGAACGTTAACTTTTATTAAAATTAGTTCGTCTTCCTCCCTAAGTGGGAGTTAAAAGCTGATGATTTAATTAGGAGATTGTTAAATTGTTGGGGTAAAATTGAGTAGGTTTTCAGGTGTCGGAGCAAAGGTTTATTGACAAGCCGGGGAGTGGGACAAGTTTTGAACCACTTGTACTGATAACGGGTTTTTCCGGCAATCGTTGCTTGAAACTGCTAGAATAAGATTTACATCGATTCAAAATCCTTTACAATCCAACCATTGCGGTATGAGTTCCTTAGTTACGCTGTTGTTAATTATCGTTTATGGCGGTGGCGTCTGGAAGTTTTGGAAAGGGTATCAAAATACCAATTTCGAGCGGCGTTTCCAGAACCGTCTGTTTCTCTCCTTGTTATGGCCTGTATTATATGTGGCGAATAAGTCCTATCGCCAGAATTTTTCTAAAGCATTAAAAGGATCAAGGCGGTATTAAGGAATAACAAATGGCGAAACAGTCTGATCCGGGATCTTTTTTTAGTTTATCAGCAGTTTCCGATCAATGGCAGCCTCAGATCGCTAAAGTGGCTCATCGGTTTAACCGCGAATATCAGGGGGAAGCCTTTGAGTTACCGCCTGAAGTGGAAACGATGGAAATTTTTCGCGATCGCATGGCGGGAACCCTACAAGCAAAAATCACTTCTCCCTTTTGGGAAATTGCAAAACCTCAAAAAAATCAACGCTGTTTAGATATCGGTTGCGGCGTTAGTTTTTTAATTTATCCTTGGCGCGACTGGGATGCTTTTTTTTATGGTCAAGAAATTAGTACCATCGCGAAAGATGCCTTAAATTCACGGGGTTCCCAATTAAATTCTAAACTGTTTAAAGGGGTAACGTTAGCACCTGCTCATCAACTCCAATATGAGGCGGATCAGTTTGATTTGGCGATCGCAACGGGATGGAGTTGTTATTATCCCCTTGAGTATTTGGAACTGATTTTAAAAGAAGTGAAGAGAGTAGTTAAACCAGGGTCAGATTTTGTTTTTGATGTCTTAAACTCAGACGCAGAATTAGCAGAAGATTGGGCAATTTTAGAAACTTATTTAGGAACCGAAGTCTTTTTAGAACCATTAGAAAATTGGGAAAAACTGATCAAATCAACGAATGCTAAAATTGTAAAGCGGAAACCCGGAGAATTATTCCAACTGTATAAAATCCGCTTTTAATCCAGAATCATGACGATTGATTTGTTATTAATTGGTGCATTAGGATTTTTAGGGAGTTTTGGTCACTGTTTAGGAATGTGTGGCCCTTTAACCGTTGCATTTTCCCTCTCAGAAAATAACGCTGATGTCCGCCAAACCCCTTGGCAATTTCAT
>JBMDYE010000009.1:0-9081 GCA_048595135.1 Planktothrix sp.
AAGCAGCCAAACCTGACATGAATCGTCCCAATAAAACAACAAGTTAGCAGTTCTAACCATTGTAATCTCAGTCACCAGTCATCAGTCATCAGTCACCAGTTACCAGTTTCGATATGATCAGTGAAGATTGTTTTTTAGGGAGCAAGACGGTTGTAGGACTGTAATTGACCTTGAAACCAACTTCCCAATTTGAAAAATCTAAGCGCAAAGCACCCTGAGCCGTAGCGTTGCGATGGCGTTAGTCGCCGACCAAAGCATGGCTATTTAAAATTTTTGATTTTAGATTCTAAAGACGCAGAACCCATGACACCTACCCTTTCCCGTACCCCTCTGTATAACGCCTCGGTAGACCTGAATGGTCGGATGGTTCCCTTCTCCGGTTGGGAGATGGCGGTGCAGTACACCGGAATTAGCCGAGAACATGAAGCCGTCCGTTCTACTGTGGGGATGTTTGATATTTCCCACATGGGCAAATTTATTTTGCGAGGCGAAAATTTAATTCATGGGTTACAACCCTTAGTCCCGTCAGATTTGAGCCGTTTACAGGCCAGTGAAGCCCAGTATAGCGTTCTGCTGAATGCTCAAGGGGGGATTCTCGACGATATTATCTTTTACTATCAAGGAATTGACCCAGTGACAGATCTACCTCAAGGGGTAATGATTGTTAATGCTGCAACGAGATCAAGAGATAAAGCTTGGATCGGAGCGCAACTCGAAGGTGCTGGGGTGATCTTAGAAGATCTATCTAGGGATAAAGTGTTAATTGCGGTGCAAGGGCCACAAGCGGAAGCTCAACTTCAAGCTGTTGTGGGAGATAGTCTAGGGGACGTTAAATTTTTTGGTCATTTAACCACCACTGTTCTCGGACAACCTGCATTTATTGCCAGAACAGGTTACACTGGAGAAGATGGTTTTGAAGTGATGGTCGATCCAACAGTTGGGTTAGAACTGTGGCAAACTTTATTTAATGCAGGGGTTACCCCTTGTGGGTTGGGAGCCAGGGATACCCTTCGTTTAGAAGCAGCAATGGCATTATATGGACAAGATATTGATTTAACCACAACTCCTTTAGAAGCAGGACTCGGTTGGGTAATTCATTGGGACAGTAAAGGAGATTTTATTGGTCGTCACGCTTTAGAACAGCAAAAAAGTGCAGGAATTCCTAAAAAATTAGTTGGGTTAGAAATGCAAGGGCGATATATTGCTCGACATGGTTATCCGGTCTTAGTGAATGGTCAAGTGATTGGAGAAATTACCAGTGGAACCTTATCCCCCACATTCGGAAAACCAATCGCAATGGCTTATGTTCCAACAGAATTCGCTAAACTCGGTCAATCCCTAGAAGTAGAAATTCGAGGGAAAACCTATCCCGCCCACGTGGTCAAGCGTCCCTTCTATCGTTCTCCCCATCGTTTGAAGCGGAGTTAATGGGTTGGGGACAAGGGGGACAAGGGGAAGGGGGGAGCAGAGGGAGCGGGGGGAAGAAATCTCTACTCTATTCCCTATTAATTCTTAATTCTCCTGACTCCTGACTCCTCTTCTTAATTCTTAATTCTTAATTCTTAATTCCTCTTGCCCTCTTGCTTCTGCCTTGACTCATAGCTGCCTCTTTCTGACTGATGACTGATGACTGATCATTGATGACTCACCGACCTTTACTGACAATTGGATGGCGAGAGTGGATATCTTTACCGAATTTAGGCATTATGCAAATTAAAGCCAAAATCGATACAGGCGCTCGTTCTTCCGCCTTGCACGCGTTTAATATTAAAATTTTTAAGGAAAAGGATAAACAGCGAATTCGGTTTAAAGTTCATCCTGTACAACGAGATACAATAAACACGGTCATTGCGGAAGCCGACTTGCTGGAATGGCGAGAAGTTCGTAACTCTGGGGGAAAAGCTGAGTTAAGGCCTGTGATTGTGACTACGGTTGAACTGATGGGAAAACAATGGCCAATTGAGTTAACGTTAACCAATCGAGATGCAATGGGATTTCGGATGTTACTGGGACGACAAGCCCTAAAAGGACGGTTTTTAATTGATTGTGAAAAATCCTATTTAAGTTGTCCTCAAGAACAATAAAAAAACGCTTAAACACAGACTAAATTTTCATTTATGAAAATTGCGATCTTATCCCAAGACGGTTCCCTGTATTCTACAAAACGACTCAAAGAAGCAGGGGAAAAGCGGGGTCATCAGATGTATGTGATTGATTATTTACGCTGCTCTATTAATATTAATTCTCAGAAGCCGACGGTAATTTATGAAGGAAAAAGCTTACAAAAATTTGATGCAATTATTCCTCGAATTGGAGCTTCAAAAACCTTTTATGGAACGGCGATTGTGCGACAATTTGAGATGATGGGAATCTTTACTATTAATGAATCCCAAGCAATTTCTCGCTCTCGCAATAAGTTAATTAGTTTGCAGCTTTTAGGAAAAGAAGGAATTAATTTACCCAGTACCGTTTTTTCTAATTCAGCTATCGATACTGATAGTTTAATTAAGTTAGTTGGGGGTACACCTGTCGTTATTAAAATTTTAGAAGGAACCCAAGGAATGGGTGTTATTTTAGCTAATACTCATCAAGTCGCTAAATCGGTGATTGAAGGGTTTCGAGGCGTCGATGTTGAGGTTTTAGTGCAGAAATTTATTCACGAGGCGAATGGTTGCGATTTACGCTGTTTTGTAGTTGGAGATAAAGTGGTTGCAGCCATTAAGCGAAAAAGTGCAGTCGGAGAATTCCGTTCTAATTTACATCGAGGCGGGACAGCAGAAAAAGTTAAATTAACTCCCCAAGAACGCAGTATTGCTGTTGCAGCAGCTAAAGCAATGGGACTGAAACTAGCAGGTGTTGATCTGTTACGATCTGATCAGGGGCCTGTTGTGATTGAGGTGAATTCATCCCCTGGACTGGAAGGAATTGAAACCACCACTCAAATTGATGTTTCTGGCAAAATTATTGAATTTGTAGAAAAGAATGCACAGAGAAGAATTAAGAATTAAGAATTAGGGAAGAAGCACTGATAACTTTACGGGCGAAGCATTCGGGCAGAAATTTATGATAAAAATTAATAACTTATCTACCGAATGCTTCGCCCCTACGAAAACGTGACTGTTAAATCATTGCTTTTTGTTCAAAAATTTTTTCAATTACGTCTTCAACGACTTTATCAGGAGTCGAAGCACCGGACGTAACGCCAACAATAATCTCACCCGCAGGAAGCCATGCGTCTGCAATTTCTAAGGAACATCCCAGGGGTTTATGCTCAATGCGGTTTCCGCTTAAAATTCGTTCCGCACTATCAATATGATAAGAAGGAACTCCTTTTTCTATTGACATTTCTTGTAAATGGGTTGTATTCGAGGAATTAAATCCCCCAATTACAACCATTAAATCAAGTTTTTCATCTAATAACCCAATCATCGCATCTTGACGTTCTTGGGTCGCATCACAAATGGTATTAAAACTTTGAAAATGTTCGTTTAATTGCTCAGGGCCATATTTTTTGAGAATCGTATGCTCAAACAATTTCCCAATTTGTTCGGTTTCGCTTTTTAGCATGGTGGTTTGATTGGCGATTCCAATATAGTCTAAATCTTGATCCGGATCAAATCCGACAGAACAAGCACGACTAAATTTCGCCATAAACTCGTCTTTGTTTCCCCCATTCAGCATATAGTTAGAAACATATTCTGCTTGTTCTAAATTCAGTACCACTAAATATTTATTAGCAAAAGAACTGGTGGCAACGGTTTCTTCATGGTTATATTTTCCATGAATAATTGAGGTATAATCTCTTTTTTTATGTTTCTCAACGGTATTCCAAACTTTAGACACCCAAGGACAAGTGGTATCAACAATTTTACAGTCTTTCTCGTTGAGGGTTTGCATTTCTTGAATACTGGCACCAAAGGCAGGTAAAATCACCACATCCCCAGAATTAACGACAGAAAAATCTTTATTTCCCTCAATTACTGGAATAAACTCAACTTGCATATTCTGTAAGTGTTGATTCACAGAAGGATTATGAATAATTTCGTTGGTAATCCAGATTCGTTCGGTGGGAAAATGTTGTCGGGTTTCATAGGCCATTGCAACGGCTCGTTCTACGCCCCAACAAAACCCAAACGCTTGCGCTAGCCGAATCGTGACGTTACCCTGTTGAATCGTATAGTTATTATTGCGAATTTCTTGAATCAGGGGACTCTGGTAAGCCGTTTTCATCGCACCCGCCACTTCTTCTTGATGTCCAAAGCCTTTGCGGTGGTAGGTTTCTGATTGTTGCAGTGAACGTCTAAATGCTTTTGTATCCATCTGTTTTTAATCTTTAATTAATCTTCTGTTTAGTTACATTTTTTCACTTTATCATTGTTACCGATCTTTTAGCGTTGGGCGATCGCAATGGCTGACTGAGGGTTACTGCGATTTACTGTCCCCTGTCCTCTGTCCCCTCTTAATTCTCACTTTTTTCCTGAATTGCCTTAATAATCTGTTCTTCCTGTAGCGTTTTTACCCCATCTAAAGGAACCATTTGTTCATATTTGGCTAAAAGTGCGATTGCAAAATCTCTATTAAGTTGTTCCAATAAATGATTTAAAGGGGGTGGATCATTAACGGTTTGAGAAATGACTTCTAAAGAATAGACACTCAGAGCAAGATTTTGCAATTGGGGTAGAATTTCTTGCCAAGTTTGATCAGGATTTCGGGCTAAAATTAGATGAACTAAAATTTGATTCATAATCGCTTCCTGTGCGATCGCAATTTCTAAATAGTTTTGGCTAGCAATCTGAACTTTTTCTAATGTGGTTTCTTTCCGATCTTGAGATAAATTGGATTCATAAAATCGACAAGCTGCATATCCTAAAGCATAGAGAATCGCAGCATTGGTACTAACACTAATAATCGTTCCTGCTAACGGTACATCCCCTAATAAACCTAATCCTAATTTTAAAGCTTGACCACTCCCTAACGCTAAACTAAAAATCGTTAACGCTTCATCTTTTCTGATGGGGTCATCCAGATCTAATCCATAAGTATAGGCAATTCCATAAATCATTTCAAATTCTAGGGTTTGATGACTCGTTGTATCAACTCCCATTAAGTTACTCAATCTTTCTGAGACAAACTTCGAGGCGATTTCAGAGGTTCCTAAATCCAGAACTTTTGCCACCATAATTCGATGGCTAATTTGGCTAGGAGATTCATCAGGATATTGATTTTTTAGCTGTTGAACTTCTATTTTAACTTGTTGTAAATTAACTTGTTCAATAATCTCTAATATTTTATCAATATTAAGGTTTTTCAGTAAAGATTTTGAAAACGGATTATTATTCAATGACTCTACAACGGATCTGGAGTTGTCTGTAGGATTCTGGGTAATTTTTTTAACCGCTTCTTTACGATTAAAAAAATTACCAAAAACCTGTTTTCCTCCTTGCATCACCGCATTACCGAGGTTTTGAACGCTACCTTGAATATGAGTAGCTGTTTCTATTACCGATTGTCCGGCTTGAGTGGTAGCGTTGTTAACGGTTTCAGTGACAGTATTTTTAACCTGTTCTGTAACGGTAGGAAGGGAATGAAATAAGGTTCCAAATCCTAGAAGTTTTGAGGATAGGGATTCTGTTAAATTCTCAGCATTTGAAAAGGTATCATCCTCAGAAGAGGTATTTTCAACCGTCGCTTCAGGAAGAGTTGTCGAGAAATCCTGAAGAGAATTAAGAGTAATTTCTTCTTGCCAATCTGGAAAATCCTGACCGATTTTTTTATGATAAACAATAACCTCTTTAATCGAATCGGAGACGATATATTGAAGTAGAGAAACTTTTAGCCATTCTACTAAAACTGCTTGAGGAATCCTTTTTTCTGCTTCAAACAGGAGTTTTAGGCAGCTTTTATTCAAAGTGGATTTAACCGTTATTTTTTTAGGTTCTAAATGGCGATTGAGTAAAAGAGCGATCGCTTTCGGATGTCCTTGTTTCGCTAGTTCTACTAAATTGGGCTTGTTATTTTCTGTTTCAGTCATATTAATATTAATGACAACACAGAGGAGTCACTATCTCACTTTAAACTAGCATTTAATTGTCTAAAAATCTACAATATAATTAAAAATTTTTGTAAAGTTTAATCAGTCCTGTTAAAAGACTCGATTGCTGAAGCCTGCTAGAGCTTTTATTAAGGTTATATAGAACAATTCTATAAGTAGCGCTGTGATTTCTACAATTAAGATCTAAGACGATAAACACAGCGCACGAGCCAGTCAACTGTCAGCCGTCAACTCTCAATGATGACTTAATTAAGCTTCATGACGACCAAAGGATTCGGTTGCATAGCTTAAACCAGAGGCTAAGTCCTGACCATAGCCTTCTTCACCGTGTTGATCGACATCTAAACCTTGCTCTTCAACCAACGGTTTAACGCGCAGTTCCATGAAGTAACCGAGAATTTTCATAATCACAAAGGTTCCAGCCGCAGCAAAAATGTAAGTGGCAATAACACCGACAATTTGAGGAATTAATAAGCCAGGGTTGCCATAAAGCAAACCATTGTTACCTAACTCATTTACGCTTTTAGTCGCAAATACGCCTGTTAAAATCGCTCCAATTGTTCCGCCCGTCCCATGTATAGAAAAGGTATCTAAAGAATCATCAAATTCCAATTTCACCCGCCAACTCACTGCATAGAAACAGCAAACAGCAGTAATGGAACCGATTAAAATTGCGCCAACTGGGGTGACAAATCCTGCTGCGGGTGTCACACCCACTAATCCCGCTAAGAATCCGCTAGCAATACCAACAGCCGTGGGTTTACCCCGTAATACCCATTCAACGATAGCCCAAGTCAAACCACCTGCGGCGCTGGAAACCATTGTGGCAACAAAGGCAACCGTTGCTAAACCACTGGCACCCAATGCACTACCCGCATTGAATCCAAACCAACCAAACCACAGCATCCCAATCCCTAATAAAACATAGGGAATATTATGGGGTGCATGGGGGGTGACTAAAAAGCTTTTGCGGGGGCCAATCATCCAAACGATCACCACCGCAGACACCCCTGAACTGATATGAACAACGGTTCCTCCTGCAAAGTCTAACGCACCGATGGCCCCAATCCAGCCTCTACCCCAAACCCAGTGGGCTAAGGGGCAGTAAATAAAGGTAGACCACAGCAAAACAAACCAAAAATACGCTTTAAAGCTCATGCGTTCAACAATGGCACCAGAGATTAAAGCGGGGGTGATGATGGCAAACATCATCTGATAAACCATGAACAGTTCATGGGGAATAGTCGCTGCATAACCAACCGGATCGGGTGCAGAGGGACTAACGTTATTCAAAAATACCCAATCTATGCCCCCAATAAAAACTTCAAGTCCTTTAGCAAAGCCTTCAGAAGTCGGAGTGGAGGTATCAAAAGCCAGACTGTAACCCCAAAATACCCAAGTTACACCCACAATCCCCATGAGAATGAAACTCATCATCATGGTGTTGAGGACGTTGCGCGATCGCACTAATCCTCCATAAAAAAATGCTAATCCTGGGGTCATGAATAAGACTAAAGCGGCAGACACCAACATAAATGCTGTATCCCCAGAATTAATCGGGTTTGCTGTCGCTTCTTGAG
Organism: Planktothrix sp.; assembly: GCA_048595135.1. GTDB lineage: Bacteria > Cyanobacteriota > Cyanobacteriia > Cyanobacteriales > Microcoleaceae > JBMDYE01. The sequence goes on from JBMDYE010000009.1 coordinate 7,633, forward strand.
CCAATGCTGTTCCTGCTAGTGGCCCTGCTAATAAACCAAGGGCTACTAATCCAATTATCAATAGTTTCTTGATCACGTTATTTCTACCTGGTTAGCCAAAATTGCTTGAAGATTATTTGCTATTTTGAGCGTCAAGTCAAACGGGTATTCTGTATTAGAGAATACAAAAAAATCTTCCTAATTATTGTTTAACTTTTAGAGGGTTAGAGGCAATCCGGAAAAAATCATCAGCTAAAGGCAAATACAACCGAATTGAACCATTTAAAGAACTTTTTATGAAAACTACCCTGATCCGTTTAAGAACTCAAGAAATAAAAAGTGTAGATGCACCCTGATCGTTAACTCCTTGGCAAATCATGCCGAGGGGTTTTTGTTTTTCAGGTTAAGATTGTAATTTTTTTTAATAACGATTAACGCTTAACTTTTAACGGATGACAATTTAATTCCTGATTTGTACCCCTGAAGCTTGTAGTAGTCGATAGAACATCTCTGCAAGACCGATCCGTGTATTTCACATTGTATTTTTTATAATACAATGCTAGAATTATAGTTTAAGTAAACCAATAAAAAAAGCAAAGGGGGTGACGTCCGTGTTCAAGCAAGAGCAAAACAAACTCAAAAAAGTTCAGTTGGCTGAAGGGGTATTCGTTTATACACCGCTTGATGACGTTTGCATTCCTGCCCTGCGTTCTGGATTTGCCGGGTATCCTGTTAATCCACGTTGGAATGCGATGAAATTTCATGCTTGGAAAATGGGACGGCAATGGCGTGATGCAGTTGTGCGTGGCGAAATGATTGTTCGTTCAACGGATTCTTTACTGATTCCTATCCATAAAACCGAAGAAAGCACGGACTCCCCGTTACCTCGATCGTGGGGTCAACCCCAAACTTCTGAATTCTTCGGCAACTCATCTCAGCAAGACGTTTTAGCTTTAGCTTGAGCTAATATTCCCCAGGGGTAGTTAACAAGTAACTACCTCTTATTGTCTGACAAAGCAACCTGAAGAATAAACGTGTGATTTCTAAATTTATGATTCAAGACGCGGAAAATATTTTAAAACAATATAGTTGTAGCGAATTTTCTTCAAAAGCTTCTGATCTCGAAAAAGATCAAGTCAGAGAAGCATTATTATTACTGGTTCGTGAATCAGAATATCAAATGCTCGGAATTTGTGCTAACTCCATGACAGAAGGGTTAACAGCCTTAGAACATTATTTAGATGCTTTAGGTTATTCTGTCACCTTTGAAAGAGATAGTTTAGCCCCGGTAGAGGGAGCCGTTTATATTAAATTCAATGGTCGGACTCAAAGTTTTTATGTTAGTCCCTATTTAGAAAAATATCGAGGGGTTTTAGTGTCCTGTCAATCCACTGAACCCGACAGCGTGAATGGAACCTATGGTCACTTTCCCTTAGATTTGTTTGCTTAAAGTAGCACGCTACATCTCTA
>JBMDYE010000010.1:0-15284 GCA_048595135.1 Planktothrix sp.
CGATAACAAAGTCACAGGCGAGGGAGGATATGGCGGTGGGGCAATTTTTATTTACTACAGCAGTACCGCTACTATTAATAATAGTACCTTTTCTGGTAACAGTGCAGAAGATAGTGGCGGTGCTATTCATAATATTGGCGAGTTATTCATTACTAATAGTACCTTTACGAACAACAAAGCCGATACTAATACGAGTAATAATGCCTCTTATGATAGTGGTGGAGCCATTTTTCAAAATAATGGAACAGCCACCCTTAAAAACACATTAATTGCCGGAAATCAAGATTTATCAAAAGATCTTAAAAATCCCGATATAGCGGGAGGAACTTGGACAGATGGGGGTGGAAATTTAATCGGAGATAATAGCAGTGTTGAAACGACATTTCCCACCAGTAGTTTAGTCGGAACAGCCACCAATCCTTTAGATGCGAAATTAAGCCCTTTACAAGATAATGGGGGATTAAGTTTTACCCATGCGTTGTTAGCAGGAAGCCCAGCGATTGATACCGGAAATACGACTAATGCGACAGGATTAACAACCGACCAACGAGGGGTTGGATTTGCCCGAATTATTAATAATACTGTTGATGTTGGGGCGTTTGAATATGCTCCCCCCGAAATAGAAGTTTTAGACGGAACCAGCAATATTATTGATGGAACCTCAACACCTATTAATTTTGGTCAGACATCCTTGGGAGGAAGTCTCACTAAAACCTTCACAATTAAAAATACTGGATTAGGGGATTTACTGTTAACTAATCCGATCACTTTTAGCGGAACAGGTATCACCGGATCAGGAAATTTTACCACCACTACACTTGCTCCTAATGGGACTACAACTGTTGATATTACCCTCACACCCAATCAAATTGGAACCCTACAAGGAGAATTATCTGTTAGTAATAATGATGGAGACGAAAACCCGTTTAACTTTCCGTTTTCATTGATTGCTTCTGCGGTAGAAATTAGTAAAGTTCAAGCTCCTCCTGCGATTACCTTAAAAGCGGGAGACAACCTTGATTTTGTGGTGACATTTACTCAGCCTGTCACCATTAAGAAAGGCACAGGAAATGTTAATCTTCCCGTTACTTTAGATACAGGCGGAATTGTTAATGCGACGTTATTAGGCACAGGAGCAGCAAATACTCAGCATATTTTTCGTTACAATATTGGTTTAGGAAAAGAGGATAATAATGGCATCATTACAGGAACAGCCTTAACCTTAACGGGAGATGCAACTGTTAAAGATGGTGGGGGAAATAACGTTAATTTAACCCTCAAAAATGTGACGGATACCACAGCCATTAAGGTAGATGCAGTCACACCAACCATTAGTAGCATTATTCGTCAAACTCCGACAACAGAAATCACCAATGGAAACACAGTTGTTTACCAAGTTAATTTTAGTGAAGGAGTTAAAGATTTAGACATTAGTGATTTTATTATCACCCCAACAGGAACCGTAAACGGTACAATTGCTAGTGTTTCTGCGATAACCGGAAATAGTGTTAATGTCACCGTCAATAATATTAGTGGAAACGGAACATTACGACTGGATACCGCAGCCACTCCCACCATTAAAGATATTGCTGGAAACGCCTTAACAACAGCCTTTAATACAGGTGAAACTTATACGTTTGATGGAACTCCACCAACCGTTAGTAGTATTATTCGTCAAACTCCGACAACAGAAATCACCAATGAAAATACGGTTGTTTATCAAGTTAATTTTAGTGAAGGAGTTAAAGATTTAGACATTAGTGATTTTATCATTACCCCAACAGGAACAGTAAACGGTACAATTGCTAGTGTTTCTGCGGTGACAGGAAATAGTGTTAATGTCACTGTCAATAATATGAGTGGAAACGGAACATTACGACTGGATACCGCAGCCACTCCCACCATTAAAGATATTGCTGGAAACGCCTTAACAACAGCCTTTAATACAGGTGAAACTTATACGTTTGAGGCGATAACGCCCACACCCACACCAACACCCACACCATCACCCACACCGACGCCCACACCGACGTTAGAACCTACCCCATCACCCACACCGACGCCCACGTTGGTTCTCACCCCAACGCCAACACCGACCTTGGCCCCCACCCCAACGCCCTCACTAACCTTAGCCCCGACCCCATCCCCATTAACTTCTGGTGATAAGCCAGAAACTCTAAATTTCCTTCAAGGTCTTGCTTTGGATCTGAGGGTTGATCCAGCAATACTAAACGCAACACCACTGGTTGTAGCAGCAAATAAAACTAACGCTCCCTTTGCTGTACTTACAGCATTTGAATCTAAATTGAAGGATATTGGTCAGTTTAGTGTTGGCGCATTTTATAATCCTAGCTTTGTAGACATAATAATAAGCACAAAAAATTCAGGTGATGTTTTATCAATCTTGAGCACAGTCAGTCCTGAAAGATTTGCTTTGGTAGGTCGATTAGGTCAGTTTGGCAGTTTACCCATACGTCGAGCTAGAGAATTTAGCAGAGTAAGATACACTCTAATCTCGTTAACTCAGGCTGTTGTTTATCAGGGTGTAAACGTCCGTTTTCTGAGTTTCCCGCCGCCACGTGAGAGTCAAGAAGCTGGCGAAAACTTAATCGCACCTCAATATGATGTGATATCCTTGGTTGATGACCTGGCACCAGAGAATCTTAATTCTATCCCCCTGTTAGATGCAGGAGACGGTACATTTTCTCAGCATTATCATGTATTGAATTCCAATGGTTCTATTATCCTGCCTCTGGAAGTTCCCCAGAAATTGAGTATTTCTGAAAAACCGATTAACGTCAATGCGACGAGTCAGGAAATCGTTGAACATTTCAATCGAGAAAGCTTAGAAGTTTCTGTCCCAGAAAAGATTGGTAGTGCAATTTTGACAGAAAATAATCGCACCTTCCCAACTTTACAAACTGATCTTCAAGAAACTCTAGGAACTGAATCTCCTGAACTGACTCAATTGGCTCAACAAATTTCAACTCGATTTGATGCCAATACCCCATGGGATTTATCTATGCTTGCTCCCTTCTCCGAATTTCCAGGGGGTTTGCCGAGTCGTTCCCCCATTATGATGCAAGCCAATGTAGCTTTATCAGAACAAACCGGACTCAGAAATCAACAAATTAGCTTGATTGATAGTACGGATTTACCCAATTCTACTATTCACCTCGAAAAGGTTAATGTTGCTTTATTAAGGGGGCAAATGCAACTGGTGGGGGATACCGAAAAAAACATTGTTGTTGGAGATCAACAAGCCCAAACCATTGCGTTAGGTCAAGGGGATGATGAAGGTCATGGCGGTGCTGCTGGAGATCTTCTCTATGGTGGACAAGGCGATGATTTGCTATTTGCAAATCAAGACAATGATAACTTATTTGGAGATTTAGGCAATGATAGCCTTTATGGTGGAAAAGGGGATGATTTATTAGATGGAGGAGAAGGCGATGATGAGCTATTTGGAGATGTAGGAAATGATATTTTAATCGGCGGTAAAGGACGCGATCGCTTTTATATTGCAGCGAATACAGGAGTAGATATCATTAATGATTTTACTCTAGGTGAAGATCAAATTCAGTTAACAGAAGGATTAAGCTTAGAAGCGTTGCAAATCACAACAGTTGATGGCAATACAATCATTAAACTTGCCAATACGGGAGAGGAACTCGTTAAACTGTTGGGTTTTGATAGTACCTTAATTAATTCCTCAGAATTTATCGCTTGATAGCAGTTAGCGAGGAAGGGAGGTATAGCAGTCTTGTCAAACACGATGTTTAACAAAGACTGATGCAGCCAACAAACTGAAACCTTTGCCATACCGTATCAATTGGCTGTACCAAATAGACTTTATTTGTACAGCCAATTGAGAAATTTGTTAAGAAAATTCAACTTCTAAAACCTATACTGAAATTGGGTTTTAGCCAATACGATGACGCACTCTATCCAACTCACGTATTAAGAGGGAATAGGAAATAGAAATTTCTCCCCCTACTCCCCCTGCTTCCTCCACTCCCCCCACTCTCCCTATGAGGCACTTAACCGACGATAAACAGTAACTAAACCATTCGCATCGCCCACATTTCCAGGGAATAAAACCACAGGTAATTGGGGAAATAACGGATGCTTAGATGAGGTTTTTACCATCGAACATCCGGCTAAAACTTGACCTAATAATCGCGCGGTGGTTAAATTTAATCCCTTACTCAAAACATCATTAGAAGTAATTCCCCCTTTACTAATTAAAAAGCTAATATCCTCCGGTAAACCGCGAACAATATCCATCAATAAATCAGACACTTTAATTCCGAAAGCTAACCGCACCTCAACAGAATCAAAGGTTAATTCTTGACGACTGGTAAAAATCACAGGAGTTTTCCCGCCTTGATGAACCTCATGAATTTGAGCCAGGGTTCGTTTTAATAAATCTTGTCTTTGTTCATCACTATCTTCTAATAAATGGGAAACATCCACTTCAATTCCCACCACATTCGGTTCTTTTAATAACTGTTCTAATTGTTCAGTGGATTTTTTCACATGAGAACCCATAATCACCACCCCAGGCTTATGATTGCGGGTATATTTTGCCATGTCTTCAGCCGCAATCGGTTGAGAACCCAAGGAGGCTAAAGAGGTTAAAATACTGGCAGCACTGCGGAATAAAAAGCGTTTACCTTGACTGGCTGCACTAATGATATCTGATGCCAATTGATCAAAATCCGCTTGATTTTCGCCATCAACTACAACACATTGATTATTTTTCAAGCGCATTAACCGGGGTAAGGTTCCCGCCCGAATTTCCGAGAGGGTGAATCGTTCTACCTGGTCTGAGGAAATTTGATTTTTAGTTTTTTCTGCTACATAATCGGGTAAGTAACTATGGCGATAAGCAAAGACAGAATCTTTAGCAAATTCCGTTTGATGAACGGGGGTTTCAACGCCATTCACCATTAAATAATGGATGCTATCGCGGGTAAACCGTCCCCCTTCAAAAAAAGCAGGAACTAAAAAATGAGCATCAAAAGGGCCTAATTCTTCAGCAATCACATCGGTTTCAATCGGATAATGACCCCGGAGGGTAGAATCAGAACGACTGACCACTAAAAAATCTTTGATTTCTTCTGCGGCGAGTGCTTCTTTTAAATTGTGGGTGACTTCACGGGTACGAGATTCAGCTTGTTCAGGCGTTAAAGCTCTGGTGTTGGTTAGAATAAAAAAAATCGGAGATTGATCCGCAAGTCCTAACCGCAACGTGTCAACGTCCCAGCTTGTCAGTAACAAACAGCTATGAACCGTTTGGGAACCTGTGGGATCATCATCAAGAACAATAATTTTGGGTCGCATTGGATTTCCTGTCAAAATCACAAGGGTACTGAGCAAATCGACGAGGGTTTAATATCTTGATAACAGCCTACCATTTAACGGGAAGTCTGTTGCTCCTGAAGTTGTTTTAATTGTTCATGAACCGCAGCAGCGAGTTGTAATGCGTGATAGAAGAGCTTTCCCCGTTCGTGATTCGGTTCCTCAGTTTGTAAAATTGTTAGGGCTATCAAGTTCGGATCAAAAAGCTCTTGATGTTCCCCAATAAATTTTTTATTTTTCTTTAAGATATATTCTGTTTTTAAAGCTCGAATTAATTCAGATCGAATCAGGTTTAAAGCTTCTACTAATGCTTCTTGATTTTCTATTTTTATTTCTAAATTTCCGGCTGCTTCTAACTGATTAGAAATTTTTAAAGCTTTAACTAAGGCATTATATTGATCAAGTTGAGTGAAAATTTTGATTAACTGGGGGCGCGTCAAAAAAATAAAAATTTTCCTCGCATCCTGAACAACTAAACTGATAAAAATACTAAGATTAATTAAAATTAGGGAGAAGCTTAATTGAGGAAAGATAAACACCCAAATTAAATAACTCAGGAATAAGATGATCCCAATTATTAAGGTTTTCAAAATTTCCCAGACTAACTTTTGAAGTGTAGCGGGTCGATACACCTGATCCGGAGTTACTCCACTCCAGTGTTTAACTTCTCCTTTTGTAATTTCTAATCCTTCTAAATCAGTCATCAGGTTTTACAGTCATCAGTCATCAGTCACCAGTCAACAGTCACCAGTCAACAGTCACCAGTCATCAGTTAGGAGTTTTTATGCTTCCCACCTCCTATTTTTAATTCTTAATTCTTAATTCTTAATTCTTAATTCTTATTAAGAAACTTCTCGTATCCTCCTGATTTTTTCAATTCTGAAGAAATCAGTTGTTGTTGTTTGCTTTGATTATTTAAAGCTCGTTGATACGCCCATTCTGGACAAGCGGGCAAGGCTCTTTTACTATCACTGTAAGCGGTATTAATTGCAACTAAATCATTTAATTCTTCTTCAATACTTCTGCTATTAACTGTACATTTGAGTAAAAAAGCATCATATTCATCCCCCATTTTTTCATAGACTCTAGAGGCTTCTAAATGGGAGGCGGATTTAGCGTTGGGATCTAAAAAGGTTAATAAGGGAGCAAGAATAGCCACTAACACAGAAATCACAACGGCAATGAGTTTATTATCTAAACTAGAGATGGCTTGAACACTGGCAACTGCCGCTAAAATGGTACTGGGAATCCCAATATAAAGATGAGTTTTTCCCCACTGAACTGACACATCAATATGGGCGCGACTGAGAACGCGACAAACTAAGGTTCGATCCACAGCCCGATAAATAATATCTTCTTTCCCAATATAAGGGAGATCATCAACAGAGGTTATACTCGGAGGATTAGAAGGTTGAGCTACATTTGTTGTTGGCTTGTCCATGCCATCTTCTGGAATACTTGATGCACTCATGGGTTTATCAATAAAAAACACATTTCGAGAAAAACAGAAACAATAATTTTATCAAATTATTTAGAGCTTATTGATGGAGATTTAGAAGGTTTAATCGGTTTTAACCATAAAATAAACGTTGTTCCTGGGTGGATTGATATAGAACTGAGCATATCTTTCGATGCCCATTCAGGATCAATTGGAGAACAAACTTGAATTTCCGACTGCATTTTTTGAACTAAAGCCATGGCGATCGCTAATCCTAACCCAGTTCCTGGAATATCAGATTCCGCTTGTCTGCCTCGATAGTGCCGTTCAAATAAATGCTCTAAATCTTGGGGCGGAATTCCTGGCCCTGTATCACTAATGGCAATTCCCACCTGGCGGGTTCGAGAAGGCTTCTGATTTTGTTGAGCAGAACGAGCGGTTAATTTAGCACCAATATAAATTTTTCCCCCAGAGGGCGTGTATTTTAAGGCATTGTCAATGAGATTACTTAACACTTCTCGCAAGGCTTTGCGATTCCCTAGAACCGGAGGTAAGCTAGCTGGGAGATCAATTTGGCATTGAAGTTGCCGTTCTTCTGCGATCGCGATTGCTGACGTTAATAACGGTTCTAAAACCTCAGTCAGAATCATCGGTTCTAACTGTTCCGAAGCGGGTAACAAGGCTAAAACCGAGGTGTGATCAGCTTGTTCATCGACCTCAACGGGAACGGAATCAACCGTTGGGGGTAAACTTAAACTGGTTTCGGTGCGTTCTAAAGTTTGATCAACTTGTTCTAATAATTCTTGAATCCGATCGCTTTGCTGCAAAATACTGTTGGCGATCGAATAATTGCGGTCATCGGGTAATAGCCGCTTCAACAACAATTTACCAAAGGTATGCAGGGCTGTGAGGGGGCTTTTCAGTTGATGCAGGAGATTATGTAAAGTATTGGATTGTTCCGCCTGTAGATGTTGATTTCTCGCTAACTGCTGACTCATCCATTGGGAACGATGATCCAGTAGACAAGCTAAGGCGAGGGTATGGGCGATGGCGCTCAATTGCTGGTGTTCTTGGGCATTCCAAGGGCGATCATTTCGTCCCGTGACTAAAAACCCCATCACGACTCCTTCATCAATTAGGGGTAAAACCGCTTGACGGTCTTGTTCCCACTCGTTTTGAGGGGTTGATCGGAGTTCGGGTTCCAATTCCGGTTCCCGTAAAAAATCAATATCGACAATTGGCGGCGTTTCTCCCCGACTTAATGGTGGTTGGGCGGCTAACAATGGGGGTAAACTGGCGGTTTGCGGTAAGCTCATCAACCGAGGCGTGTCTAGATCGTCCAAAGCGGTATCGGGATAAGCGGCAATGGGAATTAATTTTTTCGGTTCCTCATCCACCCAAGCCTCGGTCAAATAAACCACACTCAAAGACGCTCCTAAATTGGCCGTCAAGGAGAGTTGATTCCGACACAGTTGGACAAACTCGGCACTGGTAGTCATGAGGCAAGCAGGAGGGGGCAGGGGGATGTCAGGGATCGGCGGCTGTTGCTTCCCGCTTCTAACACGGTGCTAGCACAGTTTGCCTCTATCTTTTGTATCAATCTATTAAAACATATTGAAATTTTAAACCAAAAGGGATATACTTCTTTCGGATTTTGTAGCTATATTTACAACACGCCTGCTGAAAGAGGAGGTCAAAAAGTTGGCTAGAAGACGTAAGCGGAAAAGCCGTCGGAGACAAGAAGGACGTAGAATTTTAGAGTGTGTGCCTCAATATAGCATTGCCAGTGGAGAAGATAAACCTGTCACTGCTGCTCGAAAATTTATTCATGCAGAGGGAATTCTTCCACCTGCATTACTTCTTGTCAAACGTAATGAGCATACCACAGATCGGTACTTTTGGGCTGAGAAGGGTCTGTTTGGTGCTCAATACGTGGAAGAAAATCATTTTCTGTTCCCCAGTTTAAAACAGCTTGTGGAAAAAGCGACCCCAGTAGCATCTAAAAGTGTGTAACGGTAAAGATGTTGCGGACAACATCTTTAAAGTTTTGACCAGGTACACAAATCGGTTGAAGACTATATTGGCTCGTTCTAGCTCCTTCTCAGGGCTTTGATCAGCTTGACCTTAAGCTTGTGTCCGAGATAGACCGCTGAAAAACCGAAAAATTGTGTCTGGTGGAAGGAGGTCAATTGAGGTTATGGAAGCTCTTGGTAGTGAGTTGTTGAAAAGGGTTTGATGGCTTTTATGCAACCCCTTCAAGAGTCCCACCCCCGATGCGGAACAGTCCCCGTTGAAATTATTCGCAGGGTTTAAGGCGGAGAGCTTGTTTAAAGGTTGCTAGTTCGTCCCGATGGGCTGTCACGGTAATTAAACTGTGTGGTTCGCTACCTGGGTTGAGAACGGCTTCTAGCTTAAGAGAAACTTTTTCAGGACGTTTAGCCCGTTGCCAATAGAAAAAACCCGCTAAGGGTGAAAGCAACACTAATCCCCAAAATAGTTCGCCTTGGTTGGCCAGTGTCATGGACAAGACTAACCCTAAGCAGAGCAGCCCAACTGCTGTTAGCAGGGTTAGGAAAATGGCAAGGAACCAACTGGGGCGAACTACCCCTTCAAAGGTAATTTGATTTTCCGCCTGGTTTAAAGCCGCAATCCGATAAGCCCGGTCTCGGAAATATTGCTGAACTTGGGTCAGCAGAGGTTCTGGCTCCTGTTCGGCAATGAGTTGTTCTTGCTCAGTCCTATCCTTAACGGAGGCTCGAACGAAGAAGAATAAGCCCACTGCTAGTAACAAGGTGAGAACAAACGTTGAAGGAATGACAGGAATCATCATAGATTAAACAAGTCTAGTTCTAAAGTGGCATGGGTTTGTGTTTAGTTTACATAAATTTACCTTGACGAGAGGTATATTCATGCCAAAGACGAGCCAACTCTTGAGCTTGTGAGCGATATTCTGGCAAGATTTGATACATCCGGCGAGGTCGCCCTCGTCCCTCGACTTTCTGCCAATAGCCCGTAATTGTGCCTTGCTTTTCCAAGAACTTCAAGGCACTGTACAACACCGTATCGGATAAGCGATAGGTGGAATATTCCTGCTCTAATCGTTCGATTAGTTCAGTTCCGTAAGAATCTCCCCGTAGGAACACGGACAAGATATAGCAAACCGCCAGTTCTTTGTTCAGATAGATTGGCGGGGGTTCTTGAAAGAATTGATAGATTTCTTCAAATGTCATGGAGTTCTCCCGCATGATCTTTATGTAACTAGATTCCACCCAAATTTTAGTTAAAGATGAAAATTCTGGCTGGCTAACTGACTCTACTTCTATAATTTATCGCGTCAAGCTTGGGCGTTTAGTCAATGGCGTCACTATTTGGGGATATATAGTCGCTCTGCAATAGGTAGGGGGGAAGAGTAGAAAGTTGAACAATTTAGAAGTAAAGTCATGGATAAAAAGCAGAAAATAACGTCAATCAGAATAGTAATTTTCTAAATATAAGACGTTTTAAGCTAAAATCGGCAGGTTAAGTTAGTTTTAACCGGACAAGCGGGTTCTGTCAATGGATTTCCTCGTAAATCGAGCATTGTTAAATTTTCTAAGCGCTGCAACGGACGACTATCAGAAATTTCGGTATTGTACAAATCCAAGGAAGTTAAATTCGTTAAATCTGTCAAAGGAGTGATATCAGACACGGAAGTATTAAACAAACTCAAGGTTTTCAGGTTGTTCAATCCTTGTAACGGGGTTAAATCTAAAATTGGGTTGTTTCCCAATGCTAGTTCCGTTAAATTCGTGAGGGAGGCTAAGGGACGAAGATCAGAAATTTCGTTATTGAACAACGATAAATAGTTGAGTTGGGTTAAATTTGCTAGAGGAGATAAATCACTAATCTGATTGTTAAACAGCAAAAGCTCGTTCAGGTTGGTTAAATTTGCCAGAGGCGATAAATCACTAATTTGATTATCATATAACGCTAAATAGGTCAGTTTCGTTAAGTTTTTGAGGGGTGTAAGATCTTTGATTTGGTTTCCGTGCAACGATAGTTTTTTTAAAGATACTAAAGATTGCAACGGGGTAATATCACTAATTTGATTCGTATATAAAACCAAGGATTTTAATTGCGTTAATGAGGTGAGGGGGGTTAAATCTTGGATTTGGTTGGTATCTAATACGAGAGCTTCCAGTTGAGTGAGGGAAGACAAAGGCGTTAAATCTGTGATTTGATTAACATCTAAAACTAAAATTTTTAAATGAGTCAAAGATGCTAACGGACTCAAATCAGAAATGAAGTTACCACTGAGGGAGAGCATCTCCAGCTTAGACAATCCACCCAGAGGCGATAAATCACTAATTTGAGAACCCCTTAAATTTAATTGAGTAACCTCTGAAAGAATTTGATTTGTCTCTTGACAATCTTTAGATTGAGAAACATACAACAATAAATCAACCGTTTTTTGGGTTTCCGGTTCTAATTGTTCTCGATTTAAACATAAACTTTCAAAATTTTGCTCGGCTTTGAGTTGATTCTCTTGGGAAAAAGCAGGGTTAAATCCCATTAAAAAAAAGCATAAATTAAAGAGACTAACTCGATAGATTTTATTGAAAAATTCAAATTTATTGTTAAACATGGGTTAATTTCAGTAATCAGTAATCAATCTGTAGGGGCGGGGTTGTCCCGCCCACACCCAGCAATCTGTAATCAGCTAAAAAAATTCTGAATTCTTCTGAGTCTCTATGGGGGGAGGGACACAAGCCCCTACCCCGGATGATTAATTCTTAATTCTTAATTCTTCTATCACTTGATAACAATCTTCAACAGAAGCTTTTTTTCTCATTAAATCAACTAAGGATTCATAAGCATTATAATTGGATTCAATTAAATTTTTTGCTTGTAAAATTGCCCAACGTTCCTTTAATTTTGCTTCACTGGAAGGACGTTTAACTTGAGTTAAAATCGTTTGAATTTTTTCTCGATCTTCTATTCCCCCTTCTGCATTTTTAAAGATTAATGTTTCTGCGGCAATTCCAGCCATCCAAACGGTACAATAGCGATCTAACAGTTGAGCAGAGAGTTTTCCGTCTTGTAATTGTTGCCATAATGCTTGATCATCAAATTGAACACCCCCTTGAATGGGAAGACCTTTTTTAAACGCTTCCCAAGCATTGAGTGCATAATTTTGGATGGGAATGTCCATTAAATAAGCCACTAGAAAATGTCCGGCTTCGTGGTGTAAAATGCGATCGCGAGTAGAAGCAGAAGTTCCTGCAAACCAATCCACTAAAAGGGATGCCCCTTGACCTTGGAATTGGAAGGTATCAAGGGTTGCCAACCCTAACAAAAAAATGGTAATACTCGCCGGAACAAAAGGTGAAATGTTCAATAACGGACTGAGTAAAGCAGACAAAGTAATCGAGAAAACACTAATAGCAATGAGATTAAGGGCAGTTGTTCTCATGAGAAGAAACTTTTAAAAATCACTTCAACAAAACTTATATATAGGACTAGAGAAACTGGGTTTCTGTTTAAGCCCTATTCAAAATTAATTTTCATTATAAACAACAACGCTTAATTCAGCATTCAAAGAACTTCCTAAAGTGGATTCACTAATTCTTGTTCTTCTGTCTTGCTTTGTAAAACGTTTCTAAACTATGTCGGTCGCCAACAAACCGCCAATGCCAAGGTTCATAACTCACCCCTTGGGGATTATTTTTAGGAAAGGATAACTCAAAACTGTAATAGGCAGCATTTTTTTTCAACCACTGAAATGCTTGAGTTTGTTCAAAACTGGTACTTAAATCAGTGGAGTGCCTTTCCCCGTCCCCAATATCAATGGCATAGCCCGTATGATGTTCACTATAACCAGGAGGGGCGCTAACGGTTGCCCGTTGGGTGGCGACTTGTCCCCGTTGTTGTTTGATGTCAAAAAAGACGCTTTCCTGTTCTTTGAGACTGCGGAATGTGGAAAGGGGAACTAAAATAACCCCATCAGCACGGGCGGCTTGTTCCATATCCAGATAAGCTCTGGCGGCGGCTTTGCGTAACTTCTGGCTACCATCAGCCGTTAAACTTTCGAGTTCAGCAGCAGGCGCTTCTTCATAAGGCAGATGGCCGAGTAAATCTTCTGGGACAGGAGACGGAGAACTGGTGGCGACAGGGGACGGGGAAACAGACGGAGACAGAGACGGAGAGGGAGACGGAGACACAATCGGGGGAGTGAAAGCAACAGAAGGTTGTGGCGTGGGAATGGTTGCAGACTTCGGTGAAAGAATTCCAAATTGATAGTTAATCCACAGGGTACAAGCAAAGGCTAAAATTCCTAACCCTAACATTCTCCAAAATAATCCTGGTTTGGAAGATGAACGAGGGACAGGGGATGAAATGGGGGTATCTCTAAGAGCTTCTGGAATATCCTCTCCAAAGCCACCGGAAACATCTTGGGCCTGTTTGGGCAAACTAGAATTCTTCAAACGCTTCACTCCCGCACATGAATCAAAGGCTCAACGTTATTGATTGTAGACTGAGACAGGTATCAGTCACCAGTCATCAGTCACCAGTTATCAGTTAAGCTGCTACGCAGCTTAAATTCTTAATTCTTAATTCTTAATTCTTAATTCTTAATTCTTAATTCTTAATTCTTAATTCCTCATTTTATGTCTAATTCCGTAACTCAACTATTCCATTTGTATCAATGGTTAATTGGAGGGGTTTTGCTGGGCTGGATTCTCGGTCGAAAATTGCCTCCGATTGTTCCCCATTATTTAGGGCTATTTTTATTTTGGATAGGGGTTCCCCTGGGAATTATTGCCTTTTTGCGACAGGCGAATTTATCCGGTTCAATTTGGCTGGCGCCGTTGGTGGCTTGGGCGGCAATTTTCCTCGGTGCGGGGTTAGCTTGGGGTTGGTTACAGTGGCAAAATCAAGTTTCTCCGACGAGTAATATTCCTAAGTCTCCTCCTTCCCAAGGCAGTTTTCTGTTAGCTTCAATGGTGGGGAATACCGGATATATTGGTTTTCCGGTTTGTTTAGCCTTAGCTGGCCCGGACGATTTCGGGTGGGCGGTGTTTTATGATGGCTTAGGAACGGTGTTAGGAGCCTATGGGTTAGGGGTGGCTTTAGCGGCTCGGTTTGGTCGGGGAAAACAAAACCCTTGGCAATTAGTTCGAGTGACGTTTACAAATCCAGCTTTAATTAGTATGGTGGTGGGTTTAATGGCGCGAAATATTCATTTTCCTAACCCCGTTGAACAAGGTTTGAGAGGTTTTGCTTGGAGCAGTGTCGGCTTAACGTTAGTGTTAATGGGAATGCGATTAAGCCAGTTAAATTCCTGGCGGTATTTTCGACAAGCCTCTGTTAGTTTAGCGATTAAAATGGTCATTGTTCCCTTAACCATTGGATGGGGACTTTCAGGGTTAGGAATGGGGGGCGCTCCTTTGTTTGTTTTAGTCTTACAAATGGCAACTCCTCCCGCTTTTGCCACGTTAGTTTTAGCAGAAGCCTTTGATTTAGATCGAGAATTAACGGTGACAAGTTTAGCAATGGGAGCAATTGTTTTATTATTTACCTTGCCCCTTTGGATCTTCTTATTTGGTTCCTGAAAAAAAACTGGCTCCCCTATACCCAAATGCCTCCTAGCCCTCCAGAAGGGGGGAATTTAAACCCACCATTTTTGTTAATATTATTAGATTCGCCGCTATAAGCTCGTTCTGCTGTCCAATGGCGATCAGAGGATTGATACACTCTCACCCCCTCTAATCCAGCGGCTTCAATCATATCAATAATTTCATCTAAGGTAAAGGCGGCAAATAAGGAATCTCGGAATAATTTTTTCTGATAATCATTACAATCGCTGGCATATTGTTCAACGCAATAATCAACTTGCGCTTCATTGACCGGACGCATTAAATCTCGAAGAAAAACGGCTCCTTCGGGTTTTAAGACGCGACTAACTTCTTGGAAAAAAGGCAAGGGATCGGGTAAATGATGCACAATACTATTAGAAATAACCATATCAAAATGATTGGGAAGGTAGGGTAAATATTTCGCATCTACCTGCTCCAGTTGAATTTGCCCTTGTAACCCTTCATTTTGAATATTTTGATTGCCAATAATAATCATATTAGCAGACAGATCAATTCCGGTAATTTGCCATTGCGATCGCTGTTTGGCAATTAAAATCGGTATTCTCGCTGTCCCTGTTCCCGCATCTAAAACAAAACCTGTTTCTGGCCCTAAATCAATGGCCATTTCAGCAAACTCCGTATTAACGGCGGTAAAGTCCATTGCATCATACTCTGCCGCATCCTCCCAAGTATCCATTACTTCCGGTTCCGGTACTCGCTCCATCACTACTCTTTTCTAAACTCCACCCTCTCTTATAGCAGAAGCCAGAATTAAGAATTAAGAATTAAGAATTAAGAATAAGAAATTCTCCCTTATATCCTTATATCCCTCCGCTCCCTCCGCTCCCCCTGCTCCCTCCGCTCCT
>JBMDYE010000011.1:0-6553 GCA_048595135.1 Planktothrix sp.
GTTATTGATGCACAAACGGCGTCACTCTATGTGAACCTTGCTACACCAAAAATAAAAGTAATAGCTTGTGCAGATTTGCATGGGTTGGGGAACAATGGATGAGTTAGATAATTTCTACTTTGTCTATGACCCTAGCACAGAATGAAAATAAAGTCAAGTAAGAGGAGGACAAGGGGAAGGGGGGACAAGGGGACAAGGGGACAAGGGGACAAGGGAAAGAAATCTCTACTCTATTCCCTAATTCTTAATTCTTAATTCTTAATTCTTAATTCTTAAGAATTGTGGGTTTTTACTTCGTCCCGTTGACGTTGTACGAGTTCGACTAATTGACGACGAGCGCTTTCAAAGGCATCTCGAATTACAACTTCTAATGATTCATATTGAACGCCATCATTGGGATTTTCTGAAACGGCTAATTCATGACTGGGAGGAACCGTAATATCCAGACGAACCCGATAGGGAGAACCAGATTTGGGGCGGTCATGAACTTTTTCAACGGCTACATGACAACTGCTCATGTAATTGCAAAATTGTTCTAACTTAGCAATTTTGCCCCGAATTAACTCTTCAAGTTCTTCTGTTTTTTCAACGCCACGATAAGTAATTTCAACGGGGACTTTCATAGAAACCTTCTAACCTCAATTATTTTGAACGCTTCATTAATTCTTGATCAAACGAAATGTTTAGTCAATGGCTATAGAGATTGATTAACCCCCTTGACAAAAGGCTAATTTTGCTGCATCAACATAACCACTAACAGGGGTTTCAACGGGAACCCAACCGTTTTCCCCTTCATTGGCAATATTAATCGTTTGACCTGCGTTTAATTGAGTAACGATTTGTCCCCCAGGTTGAGTAAAAACGGGAACATTGGCTTGGTTGGTGCTGCGACAACTTCCACCTGGAACTGTGAAATCCGAATCATTTTCAGTGGTTGGATATAAGTTAGCGGTTTCGGGTGAACAAGGTTTAAGATTAGCTGCGGTAATATAACCATTGATGGGTGCTTCAATGGGAACCCAACCATTGCGACCTTCATTGGCAATATAAACACTTTGATTTTGAGCTAATTCACCAATAATTTCTCCCCCAGGTTCACTCCTAATATCAACATTCGGTGCATTAACAGTTCTACAATTGCTTCCAGGAACGGTAGAAACAGGTTGCTGATTTTGGCTTAAAATCAGCGTGTAATCTGCTGCTTTAGAGGGGAGAGAAAAACCAGTGATTAGCAGGGCTGCACCTGCGGTTAATGTTAGGGTTTTGTGTAAAAAAGAGATGGAATTAAACATGGATTTAACCTCAAAAAAACTTTTTAGCTTAAAACGTTTATTTATAAATTAGCAATATTAATCAAGACTATTCTCTGTCATAAGTTTGAAATAATGTTCCAAAGATAGGAATTAATTCCCTATTCTCTGATTAAGATCAGAAAATGTTAAGCTTGATAAACCCACCTCAGCGTTTAAACTAAGGCGGGTTATAGTTCTGTATAATTGCAGTTTCAAACCAACTCATTCCGTCTACTATCTCAGACCGCTCTGATGAAGGGTTTAGCCTTCCCTTGATAGCAATGAAGTGGAGGAAGCGATAAAAACTCCACACCGTTCAAGCTGATTTTTGATGTACCGTCCTTTCACCTGTCAGTTCGCTCTCCTTCGGTGTCAGACAATGGAACACAGCGGCATAACTTCCATCCGGTACCAACCTTTTACGCTTTCTAATTTAGCGATTAATTAGAGTGAATAACATCTGACTTTTGAAATAACTTAATCTGGGGTTTTTATATTGCTTTTGAAAGGGACAATATACTGAAAGATATAGACCGAATTAAGTGTGAAGAATTAAGCAGTCAAACAAAATCAATTGCTGACTGATCAGGGCTATATTCTGCATTCCGCGATCGCGACCTTCACCAATGACAGTACCAATCATTTTGGATCAGTGCTTAATGAATAAGAATTAAAAAGCCGGATGGGGAGAAATCAAGCCAAAAAAAAATTAAAATCCCCCACCCGAAGATAGGGGATCATTGAGTCAGCGGTAGTCATCTGTTTATAAAATCGCAGAATGATCGCTGTTTTTCATCTAGCGGTAGACATATAAAATGTTTTTTAAAATCATGCTTTAGACAGATGAAAAATAAATTTGTTTGTTATAATAAATTCTATCCTATCAATAGCTACATTATAAACCATGCGAAAAATACGGCTGTTTATTGCGGCGAGTTTGGACGGATATATTGCTAGAACCTCTGGGGAGATTAATTGGTTATTTACCAATGCAGATTACGGTTATACAGAATTTTATGAACAAATTGATACCCTATTAATAGGACGCAAAACCTATGAGCAAGTGTTAACCTTTGGTGAATATCCTTATCCGGGTAAAAAAGCGTATATCTTTTCCCAGAGGCGGCTTTCTGAACCTAACGAGTTTGTAGAATTTATAACGGATAACTGGATAATTTTTCTTCAACAACTGCGAGAACAACCCGGTGGAGATATTTGGTTAGTGGGGGGAGGACAATTGATTCATTTTTGCTTGAAACAAGGGTTTGTAGATGAAGTCATTCTAGCGATTCATCCGTTAATTTTGGGGAGTGGAATTCCCTTAATTATTCAGGATAAGAGTTTGGAAGTTGAACTCAGTTTAAAACAGGTGAAAACTTATGAATCGGGATTATTACAAGTTTTTTACGATGTAAAACATTAAAATTTGTTAAGCAAACTCTGGAGGATTGGATTTTTCGTTTTATTCTAATTCACATCTTTGATGAACATCCAGTACAGTTATGACCAATCCTTTACAGAAATCTAACAGACTAGGACGAGATGAACTGATTCCAATTATCTCCATGAAACCGTATTTACTTCGGGAAGCTTACTTAGTTCCTGGGATTTTTACGGCAGTTTTTGTGGTGTTAATGTTTGTTTCCGTTGGGGTTCCCAATTTATATGAGTGGTTAGTTGCACTTTATATTTCCGGTGCTACTTTTTATTTTATTTATTGCTTATGCGGAAAAGAAAAACCTTGGTGGTTAATTATAGCTGTTATGTTAACAACCTGTATGATATTGGGGAGTCCGCTTTTACCGTTATTTATTCTTGTATTTCGAGGGATTTTACCGGGAAATATCAGCGAAACGGAAGAACCGATTGGTTTTATCTCCTTGTTTATTAAAATGCTGTTTGGCGCAGGATTAATGGAAGAATTGCTAAAATCTTTACCTGTTTTTGGCTGTTTATGGTTAGGTTATCGACTGCGTTCTCCCCGTCGTGAACAGGTGGGAGTCTGGGAACCTTTAGATGGAATTATATTAGGAACTGCTTCGGGTGTGGGATTTACGTTATTTGAAACCTTGGGTCAATATGTGCCTGGAATGGTTGATAATGTTACGCAAGTTTTAGGGGAAGGATTACTTGGTTTAGGGGTGGGATATTTGGCGGGGTTACAATTATTAATTCCCCGGATTTTAGGTTCAATTATGGGTCACATGGCTTATAGTGGTTACTTTGGATATTTTATTGGGTTAAGTGTGCTTTTCCCTAACCAACGTTGGCAAATTTTAGGAATTGGTTATTTGACTGCTTCTATTTTACACGCACTATGGAATTCAACGGGGGATAGCTTAGTAATTTTAGCAACGGTTGGTGCTGTTTCCTATGCGTTTTTTATGTCGGCAATTTTGAAGGGGAAAGAAATTTCAAAAGCGCTTAATACTGCTGATTAATTGAGAATAGGGAATAGGGGACAAGGGGAAGGGGAGACTATTTTTCCTTCCTTCTTGAAAACAAAAATATTAATTGATGGGCATAGCCCATCCTACGGGGAACAATGCGGTTTTGTAGCTGAATTTGGCATTGTTCCTATGATGAGCAATTTAGAAATTTAATATCGTTTTAAAGACGTCTAAGTTGGCTAAAATTGCATAGGCAACTAAGGCGCCACCCACACCACCGACTAAAAAACCGCCCGCGTATTCATTCCATCCTTCAGAGGTTTTTAACGCTTCAGGAGGGTTAGGAGTTGTGACTGTTGCTAGGGGATTTGGAGGGTTAACACTTGCGTAGAGAGAAATAGCAAGGGTGCAAATTAAAAGAGTAGAAATTGTGGAGAATAAACCCACCATTAAACCGACTTCTGTTTCCCGTAATGGATTTAAAACGGCAAAAGGCCCCAGCAACCAATAACCATGTGCTAAACCCACTTCTAAACCCCGACGTTGAGGCGATAATCCTCGACGATAGGCGGGTAAATTATTAATATACGCTTTGGTGAAAGCTGAGGCATTAATGGGGGTTTCTAAATTCCCAATTTGAGCATCGCCATAGGGAGCATGAACGACTTCTTGGTTTCTAGGATCACTCGGACGGTCGTTGGATTTTTGAATATTTTCTACAATTTGAATCATAATTTCTGATCTCGTAAATTTATAGACAGGAATTAGATAAAACTGTAGTTAAATCCCTTGTTGAAAACCCTCTGTCGGAAGCGATAGATAAGGATCTATCTTAAGCTATATTCCCAAGCTCAGGAAAACGGATTACTATAAATTTTGGCAAGGTTAACCCATCACTTCTTGAAGATCAGTTTGATAGAGAAGAATGGTTGTTTCTGGGCCGATTCTTCCCATTTCGGGTTCGGGGCCTAATTCCATTTCGACGAGATAAAGCCATTTTCCGGCACTCAAGAAGGAGTTTTTAATGATTCCCCATCCGCCTAGAAAAGAAACGGGCTGTTCTTTACAAAACTTAGGCTGTTCAATGGCTTTTTGTAAAGTTCTGTTATTCATAATGATTAACGCCTAGATAGTTGATTCTTTAGATTAAATCCTTTTTAGCAAATAAAAATTTTGATTTGCTCTATCCAGAGTTAAATTTTGTTATCTTTCATTCTCTTTCTAAAGTTATGCTTAAACCCGCTTATCACGTTTCTGTTCTCTATCCTTCTGTTCACCCAGAACAGGAAATCAATCACCGTGACCGTCTGACCTTATTAAGAAATAAAAATAAAAATAAAGAAATATTTTGGGAATTTGACCCCAACCCCTATCATTAGATAGAAGTAGGAACAGTGTTTAATCTGCTAATTTTACGGCTAAAGTCATGGGATTAAGGTTGTGAATTAAAGCCGAATTGCTCGTAATATTCACAACAATGTCAACACGCCTCTTTAACGGATTGTTGTTTCAATCCCTGATAGGGATTATAGGCTATTTTAACCGCAGGCTTCTGAAACTATTGATTTATTTAGTTTTCAAGGGGCGAATGCGACAACCTAAGATCATTGAACCCCGAAACGCAAAATTCGTCAAGATCCCCCTTCCTCTGAAAACGCTGAAACCCGCCTGGGGCAAAGGTTTGGAGAATTGCGACAACCTCATTTCGCCTCTAAAGTGCCTCAGACCCAGACAGAGAAGGAACTACAGCGATTTTTTTTCTATCTTAATTTTGAACAGCTATAGGTTGTCGCAAATTAACCGTTAAACCTCCTCATCCGCTTGACGATCATCGTAATCTTCCGAGGAAGTAGGGTCAAGTTCCCAACGTCGATCATCCCGTCCTTCTAAAAATTCGGTTGTCCGCAGAGAAGTGCGATCGCCCATTTCCAAACCCACCGCCGCCCCAATTTCATCGACAATATCTTGATCCGGCGTTTCCGCAGTACCTCCCACCGCCTCATCACCCACCGCACTCGCTTGTTCTACACTCGCATCAATATCCCCGGCGGTTAATATTGCATCCGCTTGGTTGAGTTGATCACCTTGAGTCCAATGGGTACGTCTTCCCGCACGGTCAGTGGGTTTCCCTTGTAAACCTGTCCCCATTGATTGAGTCATTTCCGGGGGAAGATCACTAATGATTTCTTGATGATCCGGTTCATTAATAATATCATCATCATCAACATCCCCATTATCATCCGGATCATCAACCATAATTGTATTAAGGTCAGTCGGATCAATGGGAACTTCTTCTAAACCAATTTCCGAACCAATATCACCAATTTCTGTTAAGGAAGGTTCCTGTTCAAAGGTCGCTGCAATTTCAGTTTTCAGTTCTTCAATATTAATTTGTTTTTTCTTGGGTTTATTGGACTTAGATTTGCCTTGGGAAGAATGGGTCTGATTCGGCATCATTTTGTTATCCTATTGATCAAGTCTATTTGCAAGATATCTAATCCAAGGCTTATCCCATAACATCATAAAGGTAGAGACCAATATCTACCCATTTAGATAGCCTACTAAACCCCGTCAATAAAACATCTACCTTGAGAAATAGATAGAAAAATACATCGTTTTTTCTTTCAGAAATCCTTCCAAAGTTAGAGAGTGTAATTCTAAATACTTTCCACAATATTACTTTCGCTAGACGATGAGTTCTCTCGGTTGGGGGTAATCTAAATTAAGTTAATAATTTATCCTCAATTTGATATTAGGAGAAACTAAAACTATGGCATACACAGATGAGTCCAGCCGCGTTATTGATCATCCCATGACAATGGCGACTACCGAATATCATGATCGCGTTCGTTGGGGCCCAATTATCGCCGG
>JBMDYE010000012.1:0-1757 GCA_048595135.1 Planktothrix sp.
ATCAAAAAGTTCCCGTAAGCCAGTAGAGTATCATAGCTGTGGCTTAAGTGGCACCCGTTCACCGACTTGCTTGACAGATTTTTAACTTAGATTTTTATTGATAAGGATTGCCTAAGTAAATCACACAGCCGTATTATTGGAAGCAAAAACTCCAAGATTTATTAAAATCTTATAACTTAAATTCTAAATTTTAAATTCTTAATTCTGATTTTGTCTTGCTTCTACCATCATCTTAACAACATCCGGCATTTTATATTGTGCCTTCCATCCTAACTTCTGTTCTGCCTTACTGGGATTTCCTCGACCCACAGCAATATCTGTAGGTCTTAATAAATTAGTATCGGATTCTACATAATCCTGCCAATTTACCCCCACACAAGCAAAAGCCACTGCAACAAATTCTTCTAATGAATAGGTTTCTCCCGTTGCAATCACATAATCATCAGGTTCTTCTTGTTGTAACATTAAATACATCGCTTCTATATATTCCGGCGCCCACCCCCAATCTCGTTGAACAGAAATATCCCCTAAATAAAGTTTTTGTTGTTTTCCTGTAGCAATATCAATCGCCCCTTTAACAATTTTTTGCGTTACAAATCGTTCAGGACGGAGGGGAGATTCATGGTTAAATAAAATACCTGAACAGGCAAATAATCCGTAAGCTTCTCGATAGTTTGCGACTTCCCAAAAGGCAGTAGATTTGGCAACAGCGTAGGGACTACGGGGACGAAACGGGGTATTTTCATCGGCTGGTAACCCCTTGGTATCGCCAAAACATTCACTAGAACTGGCATTATAAAGTTTTATTTTAGCCCCGGTAAATCGAATTGCTTCTAATAAATTTAGTGTACCGATCGCCATACTTTCTAACGTTTCAACAGGCTGTTCAAAGGATAACCCCACTGAACTTTGACCTGCTAAATTATAAACTTCATCGGGTTGAATTTTAGTTAAGATTTGCAAGACACTTCTAAAATCCGTTAAACTCATGGATTCTAATTTTATTTTGTCTCGAATTCCTAAACGGGATAAATTGCTAAATGAAGACATTTGAGCATCCCGTGATGTACCACAAACCGAATAGCCTTTTTTTAATAAAAGTTCGGATAAATACGCCCCATCTTGTCCCGATACCCCACAAATTAATGCTGTTTTCATAGCCAATATTTAATCCTATATTTATAGCTTGAACCTGTAAGATTAAATTATTCAATCTGCTCAGGATCAATTCCTGCTGCCCGTAATAATCTGACTAAACGATTTGCTGTTTGTTCCGCTAGGTCGGCTCGTTGACGTTCAGTTTCTGCCCGTTGGCGTTCTATTTCTGCCTGTTGTTGTGCTGTTTCTTCTCGTTCTTGGCGATTGGGTAACAGTTCCCCCTCTAACGTTGCCCAACGCAACCAAACGGCATTAATATCATAATAAAGTCCTAACCATCGCACTAATTTTAACCCTAATTTTTGACTTTCTAATTGTCCTTGCTCATCGGGTTGTAAGATTTGATAATTCCCCCCTTCTAAACGAAATCCTTGCCAGTCTTCGGGATTAAAAGGATCGTACCAAAAATATTCGGTGACTCGCAGTTGATTTTGATAAATTAATTTTTTCTCGGTTTTATCGCGTTCTGCTGTACTTTCAGAAAGCAATTCAATCACAATATCTGGCCCTTTTCCTTCTTCCCAAATTACACAACTTTTCCGTTCTTTGCGTGGAACATCCAAGACAACAAACACATCTGGCCCTCTAAAATCCTGGTT
>JBMDYE010000013.1:0-28066 GCA_048595135.1 Planktothrix sp.
AGAAAACGCAATACTATCAGGATAAATATGGTGTTGAGATAAGGGTTGATCGTCTTTGTCTTTTAAAAGGGTTAATTCTTCGATTTCAACATCTTTTAAATTAAAGGAGTCTAAATTAAATTTTAGGGTGTAAAATTGAACGGGATCATCGGTTTCAGGTTGATTAGATAAGGCATAAAATCTGATTCCACCGCCTTTTGGGTTTCCATAACCCGGAACTTCATAAGTTAGGGAAGAAAAACCGCCAATGGGTTGATTTTCAAATAAGGTTGCTTTGGGAAGTTGATAGTCTCCTAAAAAGTTTAAGGAGATTTCCTGAAACATTCGATCTTCAGCAGACACTTGCGGAAGGGAACAAGCGGTTAAAAAAGTCAGACTAAAGAATAAGACCGTGAGGAATTTAAAAAAGCGATCGCATCTACTTCTAACCATAAATGATTGCACTCTCCAACTGTTCAACCGTTCAGTTCTTAATTATCTCATATTTTAGGATTTGATTTTGTTAATCAGCATTCCTCCTAAAACTCCCAATAAACCGAATATGACCGAGGGTTCAGGAACAGCGTGAGAAGGTAATCCTGTTTTATCCCATTTAAACGCAATCGTTTGTCGTCCTGCAAATAAGGTGGAATTATAACCCCCCTTTAAAAGATCTTCTTGTGATAAATATTCTATTCCCGTTAAATAAGTTCCTGACTCAATCACATTCCAACTTTGAGTTAAATTAAAATAAGGACTATGGGCAGGTAAATCTCCTAAACTGGGAAATCCACCATATTTAACCACATGAGTATTATACTGCTCCAAGCTAGAAAAACCGGAATTAATATTTGTGACACTTAATGAATTAAACTTATAGAATAAAATGATTATATCGCTTTTGGAGTTAACACGGGTGAAGAATTTAATCAAGATTTTAATATGGAGTAGTTTAATGTTATTAGGACTGGGGAATGGGGGGATTGCGATCGCACAAACGGAACCAAAAAAAGCCCCAGAACAACCCATTTTAGATGATTTTTCTCCTAATCCCTTGTTTAGTACAGAACCGGATTCTCTGGTTCCTTCTCCGCCTCCAGACGGACAAGTTTTAAGCCAAAGTCAACAAGAACAATTAGAACCTGCCTTAATTCAACTGAATGCAGAAGCAACGGCTTTATTAGCCGCCGGGAATATTCCAGGTGCGTTTGAATTGTGGAACCGAGAATTAAGAATCCGTCGTTATTTTGGATTATTCAACGAAATTTCGGCATTGCAGCGAGTGGGGTTAATTGCTTGGAATAATAGTCAACGATTATATTTAAAATTTATAACCCAACGGCTCGATCAAATTTTACAACAAGTTGAGAAAGAAGACAATAATAATCCTGAGTTAATTCAAGCTTTAGGATTAGCTTTTAGAAATGTTCGGGCGAAAGAACAAGCCCTCAAGGTTTATCAAAAAATTTATGATCAAGCGAGTCAAAGGGAGGATATTTTATCGGAAGAACAAGCACTCAATGAAATTGCTCAAATTTCTATGAATTGGTTAGATTATTCAAAGGCAGCAGAAACCTATGAACAACTGTTAGAATTACAACAGGAAATTAGAAGGATTCGGGGTGATGTTCCCCCACCCGAACCTCAACCCCCGACACCGGAGAATCCTAACCCCACGCCACCTCCAACTCAAGTGCGATCGCTGCAACAATTATCCTTTATTTATGGACAAATGGGAGAACCTTTAAAGGCAATTGCTGCAAAAGAAAAATTAGCTGGATATTACGCGAGTCAGCAAAATTTATTTCCGATTCCTGAAATTAAATTAGGGATTGGTTCAGAATATGAAAAGTTAGGTCAATTTGAACAAGCGGGATTAACTTATCAAGAAGCTTATAGTATTGCTACTTCAATTCAACAGTTTGATAATGCGAGTTGGGCGTTAGAACGACTGGGTAAACTGTATCGTTCTCAGAACCAAATTCAAACGGCTTTAGAAATTTATCAAGCTCAAGTTGTATTAAACCAACAATCTTACAATTTCTATGGAATGATGAATGCCTATGATATAATAGGAGATATTTATTTAGAGCAGAAAGCCTATCAACAAGCGATCGCAGCTTTTCAACAAGGATTAGCTTTAGCACAGCAATTAAAATACCGAGAGGATTATTTTGTCAAAAAAATAGATCATGTTAATCGCCAAATGAATCGGTAATCAAGAGCAGTGTTAAATCGGGTTTGAGACGAGAATCAAATCCTCAATCAAACCCAAATTTTTATCTGATTAACTCAATTCAATATCATCTTTAATCTGCTCAATCCTATCAAAAATTGGATCGGTAATTGGACGATGGTAAAATTCCGTATATAACTCTCGAATCAACTGCTGAACCAGGGTTTTTGGGAGCTTTTCTAAAGGATTGTTAGGAATAATCATTAATAACATTTCTGTAGTTTTTGTCCCATCTAGTGCTGGTAAAAGATAAATCAGATTAGTTAAAATTTTTGCTCCTAAGCGTTGATAAAATTTAATTCTACGTTGCTTTAACTCTGGGTTGTCTCCAAAGTCAGGATGTTCAACTTCTAATACTAACGTTTTAGAGGTTTGGTGAACTAAATCAATTAAATAATTTAAAAATTGAGAGCCAATTTTAATATTTCTTAACTGGGGAACCGTTGCTAAATAAGCTAATAAGATAAAATCATGACTGGGAAGGGAATATAAAATTGACATTAAGGCAAATTCTTGTTGATAATATCCGATCCATAACTGGGCGGCTTGAGATTGGATATCTAGCTTTAACTCAGACAATTGAATGCGTTCTTGAGATGGAAAAGTTTGTTCATAAAGTACGAGTGCTTTCTCAACATCAGGATGATCAATATTCTGAATTAACTTAAATTCAATGGTGGGGTTAGTGGGGTTCATTAAATGGGTGATTAAATCTTGTATGTGAGTTTATAACAAGCATAGGTGAAAAACAAGAATCCTTGTAGAACCTGTCCCTAAAATTATAACGGTGTGCATTCATCTGAGGGACAAGCCAAAAACCTGGTTTCTCAGAGAAACCGGGTTTTTTAATCTCTATTCATTCACCTGAAAACCGCGATAGGTGCATTGGATCAGCCAAACTTAACTTGATCTGAAATCCGCACCCCTCTTGACAAAATATTACAAATGTAGTATAAATATACTATAAATGTATATTTAAATATTCTATAAAACCTTTATGCCTTACGAAACGTTAAATTTATCGACGCCTAAACCCGTTTTATCTTGGGCAAATCATGCCCTCGGAAACGAAGAAACCAAGATGGCAAAAAACGTTGCTTCCTTGCCCTTTGTCTATAAACACGTGGCATTAATGCCCGATGTTCACTTAGGAAAAGGGGCGTTAGTGGGTTCAGTGATTGCCACCAAAGAAGCCATTATTCCGGCGGCTGTCGGGGTTGATATTGGTTGCGGGATGGGGGCAATTAAAATGCCTTTTGTTGCGGATCAATTAGAAGGAAAACTGAAGAAAATTCGCAAGGAAATTGAAGCCTCAATCCCTGTAGGATTCAATGATAATCAAGAGGTGGAAAAAGCGGTTACGAATTGGCAAGGATGGCGAGAGTTTAAAGACTTACATCCGGGAGTCAAAAACTTAGAATCCAAAGCTTTAAAACAAATGGGTTCTTTAGGAGGTGGAAACCATTTTATTGAACTGTGTTTAGATGAAGAAAATAACGTTTGGTTAATGCTCCATTCCGGTTCTCGTCATATTGGCAATATGTTAGCTCAACGCCATATTGATACCGCCAAAGACTTAGCTAAACTGGCAGACATTAAACTTCCTGATCCCGATTTAGCTTATTTTGTAGCCCAAACACCCCAATTTCAAGCGTACTGGTATGATTTACAATGGGCACAAAATTATGCCCGATTTAACCGTGAAATTATGATGGCACGCTTTAAACGAATTGTAGAAAAATTTGTGGCGGGAGGTAAATCGACTAAACCGTTATTAGAAGTGAATTGTCATCATAATTATTCTGAAAAAGAAGTGCATTTTGGTGAGGACGTTTATGTGACTCGGAAAGGGGCAGTGCGGGCGCAACAAAATGATTATGGGATTATTCCAGGTTCAATGGGGGCAAAATCTTTTATTGTTAAAGGAAAAGGCAACCCCCATAGTTATTGCAGTTGCTCTCATGGTGCAGGACGTTTAATGTCCCGTAATCAAGCGAAATTAAACTTTAGTTTGGATGATTTAATTCAACAAACCCAAGGAATTGAATGTCGAAAAGATGAGGGCGTTTTAGATGAAATTCCAGGAGCCTATAAACCTATTGATGAAGTGATGAAACAACAATCGGATTTAGTGGAAGTTGTGGCGATTTTAAGACAGGTGGTGTGTGTGAAAGGGTAAGAATCACTGAGGGACAAGCCAAACCCCCGGTTTCTCAAAAAATCGGGGGTTTAGCTGATCGCGATCGCATATCATACACTTCAATTTGTCTCTAAAAATACCTACATCATTATTTTTGAGGTTTAGGTTTGCTCCTGCATCAATAAGCGATCGCACAATATTAATTTCACCCGCCTGCGTCGCTTTCATCAAAGCCGTATCACCATTACTGCCTTTTTGATTAAGATCAGTCGGATCAAATTGATTGGCTAACAACCATTAATTCAAGTCTTGTAATGACATCAGAATCATTATCCTTACCCCTTCTAATTGATATGAAAACCAATTTTTAGCGCAATAGAACTTTGACCAATTTAGGACTTAACTGTTCAACCGTAAATCCCGGTTCATTGGGGGGATAAAGTTCTTCTTCGGCAAAATCAAAGCCATTGGCTTTCGCAAGAGCGACTAATTCTTTCACTCGTTCGCAACTTTTTAATTGCGCTCCTAGTTCAGCATCTTCTTGGGTTTTTTTAGAAAACGATTGGATTTGGTTAACCGACATAGTGAACTCCTTTGTTGTTTTTTTTTCCTTAATTTGAGTAGGTTTAGAGATAGTGTTCTAACTCTATTTCTAGTATACAATTAGAAGTTGGTTTTGCAACACAAGTCAAGACATATCCTTCTTGAATTTGTTGATCACTTAAGAATGATTGCTCCGATTGATCAACAGTTCCTGACATAATTTTACCTAAACACATAGCACAAGTTCCTACCACACATTCAAAGGGAATTTTAATGTTATATTCAAAGGCTTCCCCCAGAATAAATTCTGTATCAGGAACATCAATTGTTTTGATAAAGTCCTGACTTTTGTTAATAAAAGTTACCTGGTAAATTGTCATAATTTTTGGATTCCGCTGACTAGACTGGTCTGAAGTTCGGGTTAAAAGCTTGATTCACTAGCACTTTTGTTTCATGATTTAATTAGGAATAAATTCTAATCGGTTAAACTCCGATAAATCGACTGGTCATCCGGCTAATATCATCCCAAGAAGGGGAGCGATAATCTTGATTAAAGGATTGATCAACGTATTGAATTAAATTGGGTAAATCTTCGGAGCGAATCTCTTGAATCAGGAATTGTTTGAGTTGATCTTCCCAACCCGTCGGATACTCTCGAATAATCGGATGTTTCACCACAATGGGTTGATATTCTGCTTGATCGAGATCGACAATAATATCAAGATAAAGAGCCGCTAAAGGACGCACAAAAATTCCCGTTGCTGCAATTTCAAAATTCCCATTGAGGCTTTTTTGTTTCATCACCACCACAAAATGTCCGCCTTCAGGAATTTTGTAAGGTAATTGACTGGGATCTTCAATCAATTTAACTTCAATGTTGTAACCCTGAGTTAACCCTTGTTCTAACGTGATTTCCTCATACAATTGATTCGGATGGGGAACATAAACGGTCAACTGATGCAGATGTAACCAAGGATTTTGAGTGGGTTCGTCAGCGTCCTCTGACCAAGCATTGAAGCGCTGTCGCATCTCCTGACCTACATAACTTTCTTGATTGCAAATATTGATCAACGAGATGTTGAGAACTTGCTGATCAAATTGACTGGCTCCTAAAATTCTCGATAACATAACGTTAGACCAATGCTTTATAATTTTTGACTTGTTCGCCGGGAGCAACCCCTAAAATTTTGGCTAACCAAGGTGGGGGTGAAGTAATGAGTGCCTGTTGTAATTCAGCCAATACTTCTCTGGCTAAACCGCCTTCTTCTTTTTTCATCGGATAAATTCCGGCTTGAACAACTTTGGCAGCAGCAGGCCCACCAATAGCAACAATATATAAAATCGCGCAATCTCGAATTAAACTGACCCGAAAGGCATTTTTATCGTCAGATAATTCAGCACCCAAAGCAGATCGAATATCAACAAGTCGGATCTCTTTTGGAGATAATTGATAAATTAAATAACGAAGGCAAGAGCCAAAATGTCCGTCTAATTCTTCTCGATTATTTGAAGCGACGGCGATCCGAACAGAATTAGGCATATCACCGTCTTGATCAGGTTCAATGGGAGGTAATTGATCCGCTTCAAGGGTTTCTCCCCATAAAATCCTGACGGCTTTTTTAAAAGCAGCAATGGTTTCCGCATCCGCATCTTCTCCATCTTCATCGGCATCAAGTTGATAGGTTTGTCCCAACGCCGTTTTCAACTTAGTGACGGTCATCCGGCTTAAAGATGTTTCGTCAATTTTGCCATCCAAATCATCGAGTAATAGTTCGATAAACTCTTTGAGCGTGATTTCAGGGAATAATCGGGAAGCCAAGGCAACGCGCAAGGCTACTTCATCGGCAATGGGTTGTTCAGGCATTCTTTATTTTCTCTAAATTATTAACAACGTAACAAAACAATTCTTTTCTATTAGATAGGAATCAATGGAAGGATTCGGTATTTTTCAATACGAAAATAAAGAATAAAAATTTTATTGATTTTTTTTAAGAATTATTAACTGTTTTATAAAATTGTATCTAAATAAAATTGAAGCAGACGAAACCTATAGGTAAAGGTTTTGAGTTTAGAAGCTTTAGGGAAGTTCAGGAACAAGTGGTTTAATCCAAATCGAGATCAACATCTTCCTTTTAGATGAAATAACCTACTCATCTTTTCCTCCTTTAGATAGTGGGGGTTTCTGTTGAACTCCTATTATATTGATTAAAAGAACGGGCAGTCAGCCTAAGTTCTCAAAGCTAGATTAGCTTCGAGATCCTTATTTTTAACCTGCAAATCTTTGATCAATGAGCCTATAAATTATGAGTCACGATCCCTCTATTTTGACTAATGACCCATCCAATATAGATGCTAATACTGCACCTTACACCAATCCCCATCCGGAAAATATTGTGGATTTAAACATTGATCCTTATACCAATTCCCATCCGGAAAATATTGTGGATTTAAACATTGATCCTTATACTAATCCCCATCCGGAAAATATTGTGGATTTAAACATTGATCCTTATACTAATCCTGAATCTAAATAGGTTAAAACAGAAAAAAACACCCAAATTTAAGACGGTTGGGTGTTTTCGCTTTTGAACGCTTTGTTAAAACAATTGAGAAGGGTTGTAACCCTCTGGTTATTGTTAAGGTTTTCAAATTTGGATTTTAAGAGAACGCTAATTTAATCCGTTTTAACAAGGGAACAGGCATTGAAGCGGGTTGTTGTTCCACAGGTTGAGGAATAGAATTAACCTCAGATGGGTTATAAGCCACACCCCGATATTTTAAAACGTTAGATTCGGATGGAGGAAAAGTCATTGAACGGCGATAGTTGTAACTGGCTCCTCTGTATTTGATAAAAATATTTGTTTCACAGGTTTCAACAGAATGAACGTTCTTTTCGTAAGAAATGCCACGATACGTTAATTTCATGTCTGTGACTCCGAACCGTTTACAATTTCAATTATTTTCTGAATTCCAGGAAAAAACGGTGATATGTGTTAGGATTCAACATGAACCTAATCAGGTTTTGATGTGAGTATTATCCTCATCCTAAGTGATAATTAACCGATTAAAATCGTGATAAAAGTTTCCTAAAAAATGTGATATGTATCACTTCCATTGGGGTGAATTAAGCCTATATAGAAGCCCCCGACGCTTCATCCATATATCTTCTAAGGGTTTTGGCTGTTGCTATATCAGATGGGTAAGGTAATGGTAAAGGTTGTGCCTTTTCCCAATTGCGAATCACAACGAATTAACCCCCGGTGTTGGACTGTAATAATCTGGTAAGCGATCGCCATTCCTAACCCGGTTCCTTTTCCCACTGCTTTCGTTGTAAAACCCTGTTCAAAAATTCGATTCTGAGTTTCCAAATTCATCCCACAACCATTATCTTCAATTTGAATTTGGATTTGAGTTTCATTCAACCTCGACGTTCTAATTATAATACAATTCGGATCAACTTCAATCTCCCCATAAGTTTTTCCCTGGTTTCCTTCCTCTAAGGCATCAATGGCATTAGCTAAAATATTCATAAATACCTGATTGAGTTGGCTAGGAAAACATTGGATGGCGGGAATGATTTGATACTCTTTAATAATCTCAATTTTAGGACGTTTTTCCTGAGCTTTGGTTCGATGTTGGAGAATCAGCAGGGTACTGTCAATGCCTTCATGAATATCAAAGGCAATTTTATAATCTTTATCTTGACGGGAAAAAGTTCGCAAACTCTGACTAATACTGCGAATCCGCTCTACTCCCAGATTCATCGACGCTAACAATTTCGGTAAATCTTCTTGAATAAATTCCCAATCAATAGCCTCCATTTTGTTTTCAATTTCTCGATCAGTTCTAGGACATTTAGTCAGTAATAAATCAATAAAATTTAGTAAATCATTTACATAGTCTTGAGCGGGTTTAATATTTCCTTGGAGGAACGCAGTTGGATTGTTAATTTCATGGGCAATTCCCGCTACTAAATTACCTAACGCTGACATTTTCTCGCTTTGAACTAATTGTAATTGAGCTTGTTGCGCTTGCTCATAAAGTTGAGCATTTTGAAGGGCGATCGCGGCTTGGGTACAGAGAAATTGAACCATGATCTGACGATTCGTGGTGAAAACATCTTTTGTAGTTGGATGTTCCAGATACAAAATTGCCACTACATTCTGATGATTAAGCAAAGGAACACAAAGCACACTTTGGGGTTTCTTTTGTTGTTCCAAATCATCAAGAATTCCTGTAATCTCTGGTTTAGCAGCATTAATTGAGATCGCCTTCTGAGCGTGTTGAACATAATGAATTAAGCGAATTGGAAGCTGATCTTCAATCGTTAAACGTTGCGATCGCATCCTCACTTCCACCGTTCCATCACTGATTAATTCTGCGCTCGCCCGCAGTTGCCATTCTTCCTGTTCAGGAATCAGTAAAACGGCTTTTTGCGCTCCTGAATTCATTAAAATAATCCGAGAAATATCCGCCAACAGTTGATTCAATTCAATGGTACTAGAAATCGTTTGAGCCGCCTGTAATAAAGACGCTAAATCTAAGGTTTCACAGAGTCCGATACTGGTTTTTGTTTGGGTAATTGATAGCAGGCTTTGGGTCAAATCCTCTAAATTCAAGGAGGAATTTAAGTCTAGCTTTTGTTGCTGAAGAATAGGGGTTAGCAGTTGGGGATAGGTTTTTTCTAGATGATAAATTTTCGCTGGAGATCCCCACCGTGCATAACAATAGTAAGCTTCCTGCATATAAGTTGCTGCAACTTTGTCTTTTCCCCAATTCAGATAAAATTTAGCAGCGAGTTCGTTCGCTAAGGCTTCTTCTTGAAGATAACCGTTTTCTTTGGCGGCTGTGATCGCCCGCTCATAACACTCAATGGCTTCAAGCTTTTGATTTAAAACCCGATATTTTTCCGCTTCTACCATCTCAAATTTATGGAGATGATTCATCGGAGCATGATTAGCCCAAGTTTGCATTTTTTCTTGATTGGCTGAAACTTTAATTAAGATATTTTGTTGTTGAGATGGTGAGGTGTGATCATAAATCGCTAATTGGCTTAAAGAATCATAGAAATAAAAGATCGGAACAAAAAATAAAGCGGCTAATGCTTCTAAATATTGTTCAGCCAACTTCGCCGTTTCAACGGCTTTTAAATGTTCTTCAAATAAATAATAAAGAATCATTTGATGGCAATAATAATAACCAATACCATTCAGATCGCTGTGATCCTCAAACATTTCTAACACAACGGTCTGCTGCTGTAAGTTTAGGGACGTTTCTTTTGGCTTTCTCAACTGAGCGATCGCTTGCTGAAGAATCTGATAATAATTTAACGTATTGCTGCGTTTAATCTTTTTCACCCCGGCCATAAATCGGGTTAAATCTTGTTCCACCGTTGAGAGTTCTTCCCCAGCCCAATATAAATGCCTTGTTTTTTCCAAGGCTGAATAGGAAGCAAATTCTAAATCTCCGGTTTCCAACCCTAAAAAATAAGCCGTTTGTAACGGTTCTATTGTTGTTCTTAGATGTTCTTGCCAATGGCGGATCAAACAATTAAACAGAAAATGAACTTTACACTGAAGCTCTTTTGCATTTAACTGTTGCAATAAATTTAAAGCATTTTGACCGAATTGATAACCCAAGGGGATATTCCCCACGACCCCACAGAGAATTAAACCATAAGCCCCATAAGCATAGGTAGATGCCAAGGTATTCCCATAGGTTAGAGACAAATTCACTTGCTGAAATACAATTAAAATATATAAAATCGGAGAAACGAAATAGGCAGTCGCAGAAATATTTAATAAAATTTGCATCGCCACTAACGAATCTGGCTCTGTCATTCGGGGTAAATCCGTTAATTCTTTTCCGTCTAAATTATTCCATAATTGTTGGATTTTTTCTAATCCGATTCCAATATCAGCTTGACTGGGTTCTTTAGGGAATTCGATTCCGACTAATCTTAAAATCTGTAAGCCATATTCTAAAGCTTCAGGGAGTTGATTTTGAGAAATTAAAACTTGGATTTTAATCCCGTATATTTTCACCTGTTCTGATAACGTATGGGTCTGCTTTAAAACGATTTCAGCGAAGTTTTCAACCTGCTCAAATTCAGCATTCAAATAGGCGGCTTCGGTGGCGTTACTATACAATGCTAAGGTGAGTTGATACTGAGTTTGCCAACAGTCCGAGGTTAACAACTCTATCCCCGTCATTAAATATTCTAAAGCTGCTGCATGGGCGGTGGAACTTTGGGCTTTACAGCCAACCATTAAATTTAATTCTGCTAGTTTTTCCCGTTCTTTTGCTTCCGTAATTAACGTTTTCCCCCCATTGAGATGAGTCACAATTTCAAATAGTCGGTCTTCCCGTTCTGCATCAGAAGAATACTCTAATAATTGTTTACCGATTTTATAATGAATTGCCTGTTGTTGATGAGCAGGGATTAAGGAGTAAGCCGCCTGTTGTACCCGATCATGTAAAAATCGATAAGTGATATTTTCAATATTAGTTTTTGTGTCATCAATTCCCAAGGGATTAAGATAAAATTTATACACTTCACTTTGGGGCAAAATTAACCCGTCCTGTAAAGCCTTCCACAACGCATTGGCTGCATTTTCGATGGATATTTCTGACACCAATGCTAAGGTATACAAATCAAAAGGATTCCCCATACAAGCCGCTAACTGAAGGATTTGTTGGGTGGCGGATGGCAATTTTTGCAACTGTTGTGCCATAAATTCCACCACATCATCGGTTAACGCTAACTGTCGTACCTCGGTTAAATCGCACTGCCAATATCCCAAATCCGTCTCAAATTGAATCCATCCTTCTTCATACAATCCTTTCAAAAATTGGGTACTAAAAAAAGGATTTCCTTGGGTTTTTTGGTACACTAATTGAGATAAAGGGGAAGCAATGTCTGTTGAACAAAGCAACGTATCTGCGACCAACTGATTCAAATCGATTTGAGTTAAGGGAGAAAGGGTTAAGGTATTAATTGTTGCACCCTGTTTCTGAATTTCTTCTAACGTTAACCTCAACGGATGAGCCGCAAAGACTTCATTATCTCGATAGGCACCTAACACGAGCAAATATCCCGTTTCTGATTCATCTATTAACAATTTCAGCAAATTTAATGAAGCGGAATCTGCCCATTGTAAATCATCTAAAAAGACGACGAGGGGATGGTTTGGGGTGGTGAAAACCCGAACAAATTTATTAAATAGTAAATTAAAGCGATTTTGAGCAGCATTGCTCGATAGTTCCGCAACGGGGGGTTGTTGACCGAGAATTCGTTCTAGTTCGGGGATAACATCAATAATAACTTGGGCGTTTTCTCCCAAAGCGTTCAGAATTTTTGTTTTCCAGGTGGCGAGTTCTGGATCGGATTCTGCTAACAATTGCCCCATTAAGTCTCGAAATGCTTGGACAAAAGCACTGAAGGGAATATTGCGATTAAATTGATCAAATTTGCCTTTAATAAAATAACCGCGTTGCTGAACGATGGGTTTGTGAACTTCATTGACAACGGCGGTTTTCCCAATTCCTGAAAACCCAGCCACTAACAGGATCTCGGTGCTGCCTTGGGTAACCCGTTCAAAGGCTTTTAGTAGCATTTTAACTTCCGTTTCCCGTCCGTAGAGTTTTTCGGGAATTAGAAAGCGATCGCTGCGATCCTGCTCTCCTAAATTAAAGGGAGTAATGGTTCCGGTGGTTTCCCACTGTTGCAAACATCGTTCTAAATCGAATTTTAAACCCAAAGCACTTTGATAGCGATCTTCGGCATTTTTTGCCATTAATTTTAGGACAATCTTTTGCAACATTTCCGGCATTATTTCTTCTGATGGAAACTGCACCGTTTGGGCAATATGGCAATGCAATAATTCCATCGGATCATGACTTGAAAAAGGTAATTTTCCTGTCAGCAATTCAAAAAAAGTTACCCCCAGGGAATAAAAATCGGTACGGTAATCAATTCCTCGGTTCATCCGTCCGGTTTGTTCCGGGGAAATATAGGCAAGGGTTCCTTCCAAAATGTTCGGATTTTGCAGTTGTTGCTGTTCTTTAGGCAATAAACTGGAGATGCTGAAATCAATTAATTTGACTTGGCGGTTTTCGGGGTGAATAATAATATTGCTGGGTTTAATATCTTTGTGAATAATGCGTTGTTGATTGAGATAATGTAGCGCTTCTGCGAGTTGAAGGGCAATTTTCAGGAATTCTATGAGGGAACGGGTTGAGGTTTGCCAGTAGTGGGAGAGGGCAACTGCACCGTGATCTGCCATCACCAGTGCGTAACCGTTTGCGTAGCGTTCTAGGGCGAGGGGATGGCTGATGGTGGGGTGTTGAAGATGGCAAGTAATGATATATTGATTGCGGAATTGAACTAACTCATGAAAGTGGGGATGATGATTCCGCAGAACTTTGATGATAACGGGTTTGTGATCACAAATTCGGAGTGCTCTATAGACTAGGGTGCGAGTTCCCGTATAGAGAAGGTTGGTTTCTTGATAGCCGACTAAGTTAAGCTTCATTCTGATCGGGACTAAATTAACACTTCCTACTCCAACTCTATTATAAGTTATAAAGTTTAAACTTTTATAAAAGTTAAAAAATGATACAATTTTTAGATGTAAAAATGGCTGGATTAAGGGTGTCAAAGTTTCCGGGAAATCAGCGATCAGTTGATGATGCTTCTTGACATTGAGTCATCCCTGATCACCCAAGAACCCATCGGCCATTAACCGCCTCAAACTACGATGCTTTAACGTTCCAACCCAGATCAGATCGGTTGTGAGCTAAATCACATTCGATGGGGTTTTCAACTCACAATTTCAACAATAGAAGGATCACGGAAACTGAGTAGAAGCGATCGCTTTTTTCTCAAGCCCATTTTTATAAGATTAAGTCATAAAGAGTTAGGATTCCTTCGATGTTAGACCTTAATCTTCTCCCCGGTGCCATTAACGAACTGATTGCCAGTGTTAGCGAAACTCACCAACTGACCTTATTAGACCGTTACGGCTTAATGGCAGCCATTCTCGATGAAAGTGCCACAGAAGAAGAACTCCGTTCTATCGACCGTTTAATTCGGTCTTTACTCCGGGGTAAAATTCAAGTGGTCGCTTAAGGAGCGGTTCTGGTGTAAACGTCTTTTTAAACTTAATGTCGCTTCATTTTAAATTTAATCTGATCTTCACTTCAACGTTAAATTCTGACAGGCGAGATGATAAAGCCTGCTCCATATTCACTCAGAACTTTAAAAAATCAAAACTAACTGTAAAATCGGCTATGCCCATCAATCTATAGCGCTACGCAGCAGGGAAAAATCAAAACTAACTGTAGGACGATGCTCTGCCCATCAATCTATAGCGCTACGCAGCAGGGAACAGCTTAATGTTCTGGTTGCTAGGTTCTACATAGCAATATTTGAATCAGGCTCCGCCTGATCTTGATCGGAGGCAGAGCCTCCTAAATAGGATTCCCTGGTAGAACCAGGGAACTAGAGGATCAGTTAATCGTTTTGTCAAGCGGGGGTTTTGCGGGTTGCGGTTTTTGCTAAAAAATTTGCGATCGCATTGAGGAAATTTCGTCTGGAAACCTTGATATTTTACGACAGCATCGGGCTTTCAGAGGGCATTTTGACGGGTAGACACAATAACCCCTTGGGTGCTGTTTTCTTCAGTGTACCAGAACCCCCATGATTCCGTCAACTATTTGAGAGAAATTCTCAATCTAAAGTGATAATTTCCTAACAAAATTTTAAAAACCAAAACGAAAATAGAGATTTGATTAACAAAACCTATTGAAATTGGAAATCAAGAAAGACGTAAAGCAAGTTCAATATTGCATCAACTGAAGTACAAGCGATCGCGATCAGTAAAAACAGTGGGTCTTGACAATCTCCCGCTACACCGTTAAGTGAGGGGGAGATGTGTCCTTCTCAAAAAAAGCGAGATTCACTTTGAACTCGCCAATACAATTTCTGAATCCTTGGAAGAAGCTCCACCTACCATCCCTGAATATTCCCCGTTATAGTTTGTAAATTGAGACGGTGCTCGGCGAATATTAGAAAGACGAATTTGCCAATCAGAAACTTGTTCGTAGGTCAGGTGATGGGTATTGGAAGTCGTCGTCCATACTCCCCACAGACAGGTATCTTCAAACTGGAGCATTCCTGACTTGCGTAAGTTAAACGCTTGGGGTGTTCCTGGTAAAGGAATAATGCTGTAGCAAGAGGTTTGGAACTCCAATTGCGGGTTAATTTGTACCAGTTCATCCACTAGGTCTGAGATTGCTTCCTCAAGGCGTAACAAATCCTCATGGTCATCATCAGCTAGCCCGATAATAATGCCATAGGCAATCACAGGGACACCCGTTCTGACGACCGCTTTCATCAAGTCACAATGTTCTTGCCAAGGTAATAGTTTTTTGTAGGCTTCTCGCCCAAACACGGGACGTTCCGCCGGGATATAAGCCAACGGACAACCGACTTTACCATCCCAGCCAAACAACGCTTCAATCAGTTCCTCGTCCGGTCTGAGGTCAGTATTTTCATAGTTCCGCCCCGCCCCCAGGGTGGTTTTCCGCAGTTCTAACCCATTCGGCCACATGAGGGTGATTCCCATCTCCCGCGCCCCATTTGTAATGTCCAGGATTTCTTGTCGTCCTTCGGGAAACAGCGCACGGGCTAGGAATTGATCAGAACCAATATTGATCGACTTAGCCCCCGCCGCTTTTTGGATTTCCAACCATTTCAAAGCAGTTTCCGGGGTCATGCGCCGATAGCCAGTGCCGTAGGTGGGCGTCATGCAAAAATCACAAGTGCGATCGCAACCGATGTCAGCCACCAACGAACCGACGGGTGCTAATCCCTGAACATTAGGAAGGGTTCCTAAACAGTCCCGCGCCACGTCCACCGAGGGAAGCGCCCACTCTTCGGGACTTTTGGCTTTCGTTTTGCGGGGATATTGTTTGCCATCGGGGAGAATCACCCCTGTGAGTTCTTCTCGTGGCGGTTTTCCCAGGACATGATCGAAAATAGCCCAATTCGCTCCTCCTGATTTATCCTGAACCACGGCTGCGGCACCCGCTTTTAAGTAGTGGTGCGGTTCAGCCAGAGCATCTGACCCCCCCACGACAATTGGACGTCCCCCCTTTGCTAAATGCTCAATCACCATACAGGTGACTTGACGGTCTTGAGAGAAATTCACCGTCACTCCCCAAGCATCATAGGCGTGAGGATCAAGTGCGGAAATTTGACCCCCCACATAAGTTTTCCGTAGGGTCATCCCTTTCCATTCAACTTCCCCAAATTCTTCACTATAGTGGTCGTCTCGGAGATTAACCAAATGAGCATCAAATCCTCCGGCTTGCAAGTCAGGAATCAACACTTGCTTGCTGATTAAGGAACGATTTCTATATAAAGACGTCCAATTTTTGCCTTCTGAATCGTAGAGTCCGGTCGCAGGAACTTCAATCAGTCCAATGGTGGGAGAGGTTTTAGCTTCCATAGTTCGGGGTATCTAAGGTGGATTGGAATCGGATCTTTTCAAGCTGTTGCCATCGGCTAGCTTGACTCACAGGCGCGATGGGCAAAGTCCGGCTGCAAGCCATCGCAACTCATGGGTGAAACGACAAATCAGTTAGCTAATTTTCCATTAGATTAGTGCATAGAAGAAAAATAATATAAGAAGGATACAAACCACACAGAATTTCTGTTTTTCTTAATCATTCCCTTCTTCTGATTAAGCTGAGTTCGCAGGAGAATATTCTCTCAATTGCCAGCGTAACGGTGCGACATTTTACTCCTGACTGGTGACTCCTACTATAAATCATAAATCGGAATTGTTTCTGCATTAAGATTCGCGATCGCCGCTTGATTTTCAGATGCTAAAACAATTCGTGCTGTTAACTGGGGGCGTAAAGCCTGCCATTGAATTGAACTTAATTGTCCGACTAGGCAGATTTCAGGCCCTTGAGTCATCTCTAAGTCTGCTTCCATCAGTAAATTCATGACAAGATTAGACAACATTAGATTCGCTTCTTCATCCGCTATATTACTGTTATCAACGAGTAACGACATTTGGCTACTGTTCGGGTGAGTTGCGATCGCCTGAATGATCGGGCTTAATTCTAAATAAAGGGTTTCTTCCGGTTGATTCCAATCGGGAAAAACGATTAAATTAATCTTGCGGAGGGGAAGTATAATTTCCTCTGTCAAATCATCTTCTTTTTGCTTTTGATAACCACTAATGAGTTCTAAAAATCGTAAGGCTGTGGGAACAGGACTATAGTGTTCAATTGCCCATTGACGACCTTCTACAGAAATTCTTTCTAAAATTTCCGGTTCACTCACTATTCGATCAAGGGTAGCTTGCGGGTTATCTAAATCAATGCCAATATAATGTCGCCAATTTTCCGGTTTGATCGGTAAACTGACACCATACTTATCAAAATCAACATGAAAGGTCACACATCCTGCTGCTAAAGATTCCCAAAATCTCCAACTATCCCACCACTCGGCTCTGGGTTCCTGGCTATAGGGATTAATGGCAAGACAACCGCCAAAACAAGCACAAGCAACACTTGAGGTTAACCGTTGATAATAGCTAGGATAATGCCGTTTATCGGTTTGCAGCCATTGTAAATAGTCATCACTATCTTGGGGAGGGTCATCAAAATCGTCAATG
Source organism: Planktothrix sp. (assembly GCA_048595135.1). GTDB lineage: Bacteria > Cyanobacteriota > Cyanobacteriia > Cyanobacteriales > Microcoleaceae > JBMDYE01. The sequence goes on from JBMDYE010000013.1 coordinate 17,591, forward strand.
GATATATCAATGGGTAAAACGGATTTTAATAAGGGAAAAAAATGATCAATGGCTATCTGTCTTAAGGGATAATCAAAGGTAAAAAAACCTTTTTCGATGGTTAAAAAACCCGCATCCGATTTAAACTTCGCATTACAAATAACAACTTTATTCTGATTGACTCTAAAATTAACAATTGTTTTTTTGGCTCTTTCAATAAAAGATGGATTGTGATTGGTCGCCTTTAAAATTCGATTAGACAGTCCAAAACACCAAGGAATTAAGTGATGATCAGCTTGGAGATTAAAATGGGTACAATGGGTTCCTAAGATTAAATCGAAATAGCGATATCCTGGGTTATAAAATAAACCTCGTCCATCCGCATCATCTAGATAGACGGAGATAAACGTCCGTTTAGGATTTAAAAACGGTTCAGGAATCGTGCGAGGTAAATCATCAACAAACCAGTTCTTATCCAGAACCACAACTGAACAATCATCAGGATGAATATCAGGATGATTGCAAAATAAAGTTTCTTCGGATTGATCAGAAATCCGCCAATAGTTGATATTAGAATAAAAAGGAATACCCAGTTCTTTTAACCCTTCAGCAATACAAATTTTTAAGTGGGCTAATCCATTGTCGGAGCAATAGAAAAAGATGGGACGGTCTAAGTTATAGGACGGTTTGGAAATGTTCATGCTCACTTCATTCCCCCAAGAAAATATTAAGTCAATAAATCTTGTAAAGTTTCTATTGAATAGATTGGAAGCTGATCCGCTTGAACTTGCTGAATCGTTGCTTGATTTTCCGCCTGCAACTGAATTCGACCCTGGAGTTGAGTTCGTAAAGCCGACCACTGGCTTAAATTCAGTTCACCCATTAACCTAATTTCTACACTATCATCAAGCTCTAATTCTTCTTCCATTAATAAATTCATCATCACACTTGACAAGGCTAAATTTGCCTCTTCATCAGAAAGATTACTATTGTCAATCAATAATGTAATTTGGTCGCGGTTTGGATGAGTTGCGATCGCTTTAATCCCATTAATCAACTCTGGATAAAGAATGTCTTCGGGTTGATTCCAATCGGGAAAAACAACTAAATTAATTCTTCTTAAATTAAAGGGTAAATCTTCTGTTGACTGACTAACAGCTTGCTGATTAGAGAGGTTTTTAATAAAGGGTTTAATTCTCTCTAAGATTGCTAGAGAACCTAAACCTTGCCGAACTAAATCTGGCGATTGAGATAGAATTTCTACAATAAAATCAGCGAAATTATACTCTTCCTGCTCTCCATATTTACAAGTTAAATATTCTAAGATTTCTAAAGCATAATCTAGAAAGTTAAGAATATCAGCAATACAAGCTAACTTTAACAGTTTTTGAGGAAGTTCATCAAATTGGACTTCGTTGGATTCGTCAATTAAATCACGAAAGTAAAAAGCATCTGTCCAGATTAATTGACCCGAATGTGGTTGAGAAATGAGTGGCCCCCTCCGGCGATAATCTCGATTGAATTTCCCAAAGTCAAATAAAGTAAAACCTTGGTTTCTCAAACATAAATCCACATCACTAAACAAGGGCTGATTTTTATAGATTTCTGTAAATTCAACTTCGACTTTCAAAGCTAAAGTGCTTTGTTTTAAAATATTGAATGCTCCCTCTATCACTTGTAGTTCTGCACCTTGAGTGTCAATTTGGATAAAGTCAATTTCTGTAATTTTTTCAGATTGACAAAACTCATCTAAGGTTGTCATTTCTATTGTTTCTGTAGACACTAATTGAATTAATTCTGAATTTCCTACATAACGATCAATATAAGATTGACTGGGCTGATATAAAGAGCTACAAGCGGGGAATTTTGTTACATAAAGGGTTGATGAGCCAATTTTATTACCCAGTGCTAAAGGAATATGTTTTTCTGTCCAGTCAATTTTTTGCTGTTCCAATTCTTCATTCATTTGCTGACAGGTTGATGGGTCGGCATCAAACCCATAAATGGTTAAGTTAGGTTTCAGTAAACCCCATCCTTGAGTCCCATCATTTTCATCATTTAATTTCCGAGACCCCACGATTGCAATTGTAAAATTAATCTGCTCTAAGCGACCGTTTTTTTTAAGTTGAGGAACAAGAAATGCCATTTGAAAAGTCTCCTATGAAGATTATAATTTGAGAACCGGGATTAGGTTTACGGTTAAAAAAGAGGCTCTGAAAATTAATTCAAAGCTACTAAATCCGGTAATTTGTAGGTTGGAAGTTGAGTAGCTTTTACAACAGAGATAAAGTCTATATTTTCATTTTCCAAAGCAACTCGACCTTGCAATTGTGACAGTAACACTGACCATTGAATATCGCTGAATTGACTCATTAAATTAATTTCAACCTGTTCATCGAGTTCTAATTCTTCTTCGATCATCAGATTCATAATCAGACTTGATAAAGCTAAATCAGCCTCTTCATCGGATAGGTCATGAACATCAATCAGTAATGTTATTTTGTCTCGGTTTGGATGAGTGGCGATCGCTTTAATGACATTAATCAACTCTGGATAAAGAAGATCTTCCGATTGATTCCAATCGGGAAATATCACTAAGTTAATTTCTCTCAAATTCAACTGAAATAGGGTTGCCTTAATTAAAGCTGAACTGACAATCTCAGCCATCTTTGACCAAGAGAATTTTTGAGCTTGTTCTAATCCCTGATCAATTAAACGGTTACGAGTTTTGAGTTTTTGGACTTCGCAAAGAGCATCAATCATCTCCTCAATATCATCATCTTTAACATAAATTGCCGCATCTCCAGCCACTTCAGGAATCGACGCATTGGGACAAGTAATCACTGGACAACCACAAGCTAACGCTTCTACCACAGGCATTCCAAACCCTTCATATTTGGAAGGATAAACTAGCGCAGTGGCGCCTGAATAAGCGGCTCTTAATTCATCATCACTGAGGTACAAAGAATGAACCACACTCCCGGTGGCTAACTCCCGAAATTCATTTCCTAATAAGTAACCTGAACCTGTACAAATGACTTCAAATCCTGATTTACTATACAGTTGAGAAAAAGCTTGGAAAAATAAAACCGCGTTTTTATAATTACTCCCCGCTCCAACTAAAATAAAATAAGGTTTATTAATACCATATTTCATTTTAAATTGAATAATTTCTTCTCTAGGTGCGGGATAAAAAGCAGAAGAAACGCCACAATGAGCCACTGTTACCGGGGATTGAATATTAGGAAAACATTTCACTAAGTCCTTCGCGGTACTTTCTGAAATCGAAATATAGGCAGACCCATGAACAATTCCTCGGTGTTTTTCCCGCCACATCGGTTCATTGGGATCAGCCCCTAAAATTTCAGGAATCATATCATAGGCCATAAACACCGATGGCGTTGAAATGGGGGTTGTATAATAAGTAGAGATAAATAGATCGGCGTTTTCTTCATCACAAATTTGTTGGAGCATTTTGCGATCAAAATCCGTATTGCCATAATCATAAGCAGGAATGGTTCGATAGCGAATTCCTTCAATTTTAGGGGCTGTTCCGACTCGATCAATCACAAGAAGATGTCGAGCAAAATCCTGTTTTGACCATTCTTCCAGTAATGATTGCCAAACGCGGGCTATCCCCGTTTTATACAGTTGGAAAAACACGCCATCAATCACAATGATCGGTTTGGGAATGATTAAATTGATGGTATTCTCTTCCTGATCTTCTTCAGAATTTGTCGGGAAAGAAGGCTGAAGAACCAGCGGTCGATAATAATGTAATGAAGTGGGTTCTGTTTCTAACAGCAGTTCATAATTTTCGCTGGTTTTATTCAATTCAATAATCGCAACAGCATTTGCACAAGGAAACGGCCAATTATATTCGGTAGTGTTTAATTCACTAATGTCGGCTTCTACCCATTCTTGATTGAGTTTGTATCCCGGCGTATCCAAACTAACCTTTTTTAAGCAAGTGGTAGAAATTGCTGCTTCAGGAATTCTATATTTTTTAAATAATAATTCTAAATAGTTTTGACTGAATTGAATATACCATTCTCCATCTAATAATTTCCCAAAAGGAACGGTAATTAAAGCTTTTCCATTTAACGCTAATAGGTCATAAATTTTACAGATTGCTTTTAAAGGAGCTTCTAAATCACGAGTGGTAATTGATTCTCCATAAGCTCCCGATGGTTCTACGCCTTGTCCAATATGTTCAACGGTGGAAACGGAAAGAATGACATCATATTTATCGGCGGAAGGTAAATCCATCAAGTCTACTTGATCAACCCCTAAATCATCCTCAAATTTATCAATAATCCGCCGTGATCTGATCCCCACATAATCACTCAGAACATTTTCATAGAGGGACAGTACATTACCAACTTCCAAAATTTTGGCTGACTTCGGCGCGTCTAATAAAAAATTAAAGGCGATGGAAACCTCAATTCCTCTTTCTGTAGGATTATTATATTTGATCCGATTATAATAAAGTTCTTTGCCTCGATAAGAAAATGTTTTGTACCAATTCATTGTAACCTCCATGGAAGAACTCAGTTAATTAGTGATATAATGCTTCAGGGGTTTTGTTTGCCGTTAAAACGGTTTTTGAGCGGTTATATTGTTCATAAAATAATGAAGACTTTTCTATAATACCCAAATTTTCAGAAAAATTACTCACGTTTAGTTCTATAATTTTAGAGAATAATCACCCACCCGATTTTATCCAATTTTATCCCCTCTATTGAACACAGCCCAGCCCTGTTATGGATCAGCAACGCTTTCGTCAAGAACTCCCGAATTTGTATGAACAATGGGGAACAATCTTTGTCCACCCAAACTCTGAACGGTTTGAACCGATATTGAACTTAGCGTCTGGGAAAATTCCCCAGAATTTGATCCCGTTACTCAATGGTGCAGTGGCGAGTCTGGACACAAATGAAATCTATTGTGAAATTGGCACAGAAGATGGGTTTACGTTAATTAGTGCGCTGTTGAATCAGCCACAAGCAATTGCCTATGGGATTAATCCTAACTCTGATTTTACACCAGAGAGCCACGGTTTAGAGCAGTTATTTGAAAATTTATATCAGTTTAACTTAGAAGATCAAGTTTGTTTTTACAATCAAGACTTAGAAGAATTTTTATTAGAACTGCGACAACTAGAAACAAATCTTAAAATCGGGGTTTATTTAGTTCAGGGAACTCCTGATTATCGGTCTACCTTATTATCATTATTATTAGCTCAACCTTTGTTATCGGATTCAGCGTTAATTATTGTTAATCACGGCAATATTAATTTTGTTAAACAAGCGATTTGGGACTTTTTAGCCTCTTGCCCTCAAGGAGAATTATTAACGGAATTGTCAAGTTTAGTGAATGGTCAATTGATTGATCACATTCAAGTTTTAAGCTGGAATCAAGAAAGAACTTTTAATTATTCGGTCGAACAGTTTCGAGAACAACGGCAAGATTTTGTTATTCAATCTCTGAGAAAATTAACAGAACAACCCCCGTCTGAAGAAACGTTACAAGATTTTTACCAACAAGCGATCGCGGCCCATCAACAACAACAATTTAATCAAGCTGAAAAACAATATAAATTAATTTTACGTTGGCAGGAACAGAAACAAGAAGCCTGGGTTAATTTAGGAATTTTATACTGTCAAACCGAACGTTATCTTCAATCTATTTTAACACTCAATCGCGTTTTAGAGCAAAATCAAAATTATGATTTGGCGTATTATTATTTAGGCATTTGTTATGAAAAATTGAATCAAATCCCACAAGCGATCGCCGCCTATCAAAAAACAATTGAACTAAAACCTGATCAAATTGATGCCTATAATAACTTAGGAAATATTTTTACCCAAAAAGGGCAATTTTTAGAAGCAGAAGCCATTTATCGTCAAGGAATAGAAGTGAACCCCCATCATTGGGGAACTTACTTAAATTTAGGGAATCTTTTGTTATTGCAAAATCAGATAGAACCCGCCAGAGAAATCTATCAATTAGCGTTACAAATTATTCCCAATCATCCTGATATTTTGCATAATTTAGCCCTCGCTGATGAAATTGAAAAAAATCCTGCACCTTATTATCGCAGTTTTGGCGATCGCTTGTATGAATTAGGGAATTATGAAAAAGCCATATCCCAATATCAAAAATTAATCGATTTGCAACAAGCCGACGTTGGAATTTATCAAAAGCTCAATCATTGTTATTGGCAATTAGACCAAACAGAAACCGCCATTAATCTTTTAAAAGAAGCAACAGCTATTTATCCTCAATTTGCTCCTAATCATTTTACATTAATTACGAATCTCCTCTATCTCGGTCGCACCAATGAAGCCATTCAACAGGCTGAAATCGCTTCTGAACAGTTACCCAAAGATTATACATTTACCTTACTAAAACGTTTAATCGTTCCCATGTTATATCACTCTGTTGAGGAAATTAACGATTATCAAGAACGGTTTAACCAAGGCTTACATCATTTAATTGCAACGACCGATTTAAACGATCCTGAAACCTTAGAACAAGCGTTTTTAGGAATGGGACGATTTACAAATTTTTACTTAGGATATCAAGCCAGAAACGTTATTGAAGAACAACGCATTTATGGTCATTTTCTGCATCAAATGATGTCGAAGAAATATCCCCAGTGGGTGCAACCCTTAACCCTCCCACCTGTAGAAGATAAAATAAGAGTGGGATATGTTTCTAGTTATTTACATTCTTATAGTGGGTCACTTTGGTTAACAGGTTGGTTGCGGTATGCGAACCCAGAACAGTTTGAAATTTATTCGTATTATACGGGTAATTCTCCTGATCCTGTAACCGAACAATTTCGCCAATATAGTTATCAATTTTATCATATTCCTAACAATTTAGAAGCAGTTTCTGAACAGATTTTGAGGGATCAATTGCATATTTTAGTTTATCCCGAAATTGGCATGAATCCCCCCACAATGGAACTCGCAGCACTGCGTTTAGCACCCATTCAATGTACCGCTTGGGGTCATCCGGTCACGTCAGGACTACCAACGATTGATTACTTTCTATCCAGTCAATTAATGGAACCAGAAAACGCCCAAAATCATTATTCTGAAACCTTAATTTTATTACCAAATGTTGGGGTTGCTTATCCCAAACCACAAGATATTCCAGCATTAGTTAAAACTCGATCAGATTATGATTTACCCGAAGATGCGGTAATTTATTTATGTTGTCAAGCTCCCTTTAAATATCTACCCCAATATGATTATATTTTGCCAGAAATTGCGCTCAAAGTTCCCCACGCCAAGTTTTTGTTCTTCCGAGGAACGTTACTCAATGATCGGTTAAATCAAGCTTTTTTGAATTATGGTTTAAATGATCAAGATTATTGTTTACATCGAAAAGTCGATGAACGGGTTGATTATTTAATGTTAAATCAACTTTCTGATGTGTTTTTAGATACCTTTACTTGGTCGGGGGGAAATACTTCCTTAGAAGCGATCGCTTGTAATTTACCCATTGTGACTTGTCCTGGAGAATTTATGCGGGGACGTCATGCGGATAGTTTCTTAAAATTAATGAATTTAACGGAAACAATTGCTAAAAATGAAGCAGAATATATTGAAATAGCTGTTAAATTAGGACTAGATCCACAATGGCGAAATAGTATTTCTCAGCGCATGAGTGAACGTCATCATCTAATCTTTGATGATCAAGTTTGTGTTGCTGGTTTAGAGGAATTTTATCAAACAGTTGTGACAGAAATTTAAAAATAAACCCTCAGAAACTGGGTTGATCACTGGAGACTAAAAACCCCGGTTTCTCAAAGAAACCAGGGTTTTAGCCTGTACCTCCTAAACACAAGCACACCGCTATCCTTCACCTAGGTTAATCACTCCAATTAAATAGAAAGCTTTTAATCTTCCCGAAAAGTAGGACTAACTTCATTTCTGACCACCTACTTGGTTCCAGCAATCCGGCTGATAATTTTATGGCTGATAATTAAATAACCTTCTTTGATCCCTTCTGGGAATTCTTCACTATCCATCAGATAAATAATTTCTATCTCTATTTCTCTACCCGTATAACCCTCACTGGGACTGAATTCCTTAAGTTTGATGATATCTCCTATTTGAAAATCCTGGTCATTTTTGAGAATTTCAAACGTTTTAAGACCATTCCAAGTATCGGTAAAATCTGGGTTTACGGTGTCTAAGTCGTGAGTTGCCATCAGCCAAAAATACCAATTTTTACAGCCTGTATTATACCCCTATTATTCTATGTTTAACAACAAGAAAATCATGGAACCCTCATCAAAACTGTTCCTTATGAACTATGTTCAGTCATTTACTTGGGATTGTCTTGTTTTAATTGAGTTAATAACTGTTGATAATCTTGCCGATCAGGATATAATTTGACTAAGGTTTCTAACGGTTCAATTGCCCCTTTGATATTATTCTGTTGAAGCCGAATCGTCACTAATCCTTCTAACGCCGTTGGGTTATTCGGTTCCCGCTTTAATACCGCTTCATAACCTTTTTCTTGCTTTTGTAATAAAGGAGTTGCGGATTCCTCTGCTGCGGGTTGAGCGGGTTGAGATTCTTTATCAAATACACCTTTAAAAACTTTGCCTAATCCAAAGAGACTTGTTCCAAAAAAAGACAGCATCGACAGCACAAGAACAATTTTTTGGATCTGTTTAGAACGTTCCATTTTGCGGATACGCTCTACCCCATATTGCTTTTCTAACGATTTTTTTTCTAAGGATTTTTTGTCTACAGAATTCATGGTTAACACCTGTCTGGGATTTCTGATTAATCGGCTTTGATCGCATCTATCTTGAGGATACCCACCTCAATCTTAAAAGTGATCAGAACTAGATTCGGGCAATTCTCCAAACTGTTGACGGTAGCGGTTCAGCAAGGTTTCTAAGTCCTGGGTACGCTATTGGGCTTGTTCTGCTTGACGTTGAGCTTTCTCCGCCCTTGGTGCAGATAATTCATCAACAGTTGGCAAAAATTCTCCCTCTGGAGTTGCCCATCTTAACCAAACAGTATTGAATATTATAATATATAAAAACATAGAAGGCAGCTTTGCTGGAGGCAACTTTGCTGGAGGAAAAAACAAACAAGGAGAAATTTCTTATTCTTAATTCTGATCCTTCGTTCCACTCAGGACGCTACGCGATTCTTAATTCTTAATTCGTTCCAACGTTGCTTTCATTAATTCTTGGGTTTGACCGGAAACGGTAAAAACTAACGCTTCTCGATAAATTCTCTGGGCAGAATGGGTGTTTAAATTCGCTGCACCACTGGACACAGTAACCGCAGCATGGGCGCAACGGGTGGCTAATTCTATTGCCCAAGCGCGAAGTTTATATTTTTCTGAAACCGGAATTTTAGAATTATTTTGAGCCGAATAAATTTGAGAACGGCATTGATTCAGTTCTAGATTTAAGGAATTAAAAGCCTCTTGAATAAAAGAAAATTGTGTTTTTTGAAAGGCAGTTTCCAGCACATCTAATCCCGCCCTAGCACAGCCTAACGCAAAAAAACTAGCGGCTAATACTTTCGTTTTATCGTTTTCTTGTATCCAGTCAACAGGTTGAACTGCAACAACTTTTTCTTCCGGTAAAAACCAACGATTAAACGTAGCGGTAACGGTTTGAGTTGACGTCATCGCACAAAGCAACATCGGCGCACTTAAATTAATTGTACTTTCTCCATTTTGGAGTTCTGAAAAAGGCACTAAACCCCAAACCGATTTTCCATCCGGTAAAGTCGCAGCGACAATAAATTCATCAAAAATTCCCCATCCTGTTACCCAAGGAACAAACCCATCCAATTGATACCCTCCCGTTACAGGAACTGCTTTCATTGTCGGGGTTCCTAACCGTCTTAATTGGGAAAAACCAATACCAATTTTAAGTTTTCCCTCACTCATTAAGGGTAAATAATCTTGTTGAAGTTGAGAATTAGAACTTTGGATTAAAATTCCCGCAGCGCTTTGATGTTGGGTTTGTAAAAAAGCTAACGCCCCAGAATAACGGGCGACTAATTCTTGAAATTGGGAAAAGGTTTTAGCATCAAGTTGTGGCCCTCCCCAACGGTGCGGAATTCTTAATCCTAAAGCGTTTAATTTTCCTAATCCATTAAACGCTTCCCCAAGTTGTTGAGGACAACTATCAATTTGATTCGCTTGGGGAGAAACAATTTCTTTTAAATACTCTTTAATTGAGTTAATAAATTCAGACACGACTAAGTAAGAATTAAGAATTAAGAATTAAGAGACTCAAGTAGCGTCCTGAGCGGAGCGTTGGCGGAGCCTGTGCGTAGCACGTAAGGATCTGAATTAAGAATTAAGAATAGGCAATGGGCAATGGGCAATGGGCAATAAATTTCTTCCCCCGATCCCTCCTACCTCCTGCCTTCTAACTAGGGTTTTCTTGATTAACTTCTGCCTGTTTAATTAAAAGACTACCAAACCAAGGACTTAGTAATA
>JBMDYE010000014.1:0-2884 GCA_048595135.1 Planktothrix sp.
TATATTCCTAAACGAGTTGATAATTTAGCTGAAAAAATTAGAAATATTATTTTTGGAAACTAGGCTGTTTGAAGGTACATCACGAAAGGATAATTTTGCCAACCCTTGTTTATCTTTAAGGTTGAATGAGGGGTGCTGTTGCTACACGCTCAAGTTTAACTTCTTGGAGGAGTTTTTGCCAATTCGATTCTAATTGCGGATTGTTTGGTTCCGCTTGACGAAGGGCTGCTAAGGAAGCGATCGCATCATACCAAATTCCCGCCCCAGCATAAACTAACCATTGGTCAGCAGGCGTTTTTTGTAATGCTTGAGTTAATTCAGGACTCGGTTGAATTCGCTTAATAAACCCTTGAACAAAAGGAGCATCAGACAAAGGATTAGAAGAATCACAGTCTAAAGAAACCGTCCAACGATAGTTAATTTCAGCTTTCAGTTCCGGTTGATTTTCAGGAATTTTTATTGCTAGAATTCCCGGTTGTTTTTGCAGATTAATTACCGTTTTATAAACAAGATTATTTGATTCATAAATTACAAAACTTGCTGTTTTTGCTTTGGTTTTTGGAACATAAATTAAAACCGTTGGATGGGGTAAGGTGGTTAATTCCAACCGTTGTTTTGTATCGGGAATTAGAGCGGTTAAGGAGGGTTGAGAAGTTGCATCCCCTAAGCACGTTCCCCGTGTTCCGCCTGGGGTTGTGTCCTCTGTTCCTCCTTCAACATTGGGTACAGGGTCGTCTTGAGCTTGTAAGGGTAAGGGAACCAACAATAGATTTAATGCCAAGGTAGAGCCAATAAAAATTAACTTTAAAAATAATGAGGGTTTGAGCATTCAGATTTTGCGCCCTGAATTTTAACTTGATCTAAATGTATCATAAATTGATCACAGATTCTAAATTTTTCCCAGAACTTGATAAACTGTAATCGGAATTTCTTTTCCTTTTAACGTTAATTTTCCCCAAGATTCGACTTCAAATCTGCCCTTTAAATAATTTAAGGTTTCTTGAGCGATTAAAATTCGACAGGTTCCCCCTTCTCGCTGTTTTTCACAGCTTTCTAAACGGGATGCAATATTAACGCTATCTCCAATTAACCCATATTCTAAACGATTCTTTCCTCCTAAACTTCCGACGGTTACAGTTCCGGTATAAATTCCAACTCGCATTCCCACAGACGGTAATCCGTTTTGTTGCCATTGTTCGTTGAGTTGCTGTAAATGTTGACCCATTTCTAAAGCTGAATTTATGGCATTTTCAGCATCTTTTGCGATCGCATTAATGTTAGTTCTAGGGACGGGAACCCCAAAAGCTGCCATTAACCCATCTCCGGTGAATTTGCTGACAATACCTTGATATTTTAAAACAATATCAGTCATGGCACTGAGGTATTCATTTAACCAAATCATTAAGGATTCTGAGGATTGTTTTTCGGCAATGGTGCTAAAGTTTTTTAAATCAGTAAATAATATCGTTGCCGTTAGGGTTTGCGGGGGTAAAATACCGGAGTTAATTAAATGCGATCGCTCTTTCCAAAGGGCTTTTGCAATCTCTGAAGAGGTTTGCTGCCCTAACAGTTTCATCACCATATATTGTTGCTGTTGAGCTTCCCGAACTTGAGCAATTACCACTCCAGTAAAGGTTAGAATAAACCCTAACAGGGGTGCAGCCACCGGAACCCAGATCATCTGTAAAAAAAGTCCGTAACTGATGAGTCCTAATCCACTTAAAAACAGTAAGCTGCCGCCGATTAAAAGACTCGTTTTTTTAGATTTAAACCCCCAATATCCTCCTAAGATTGCCCAAGTTAACATCCACAGAATTTCAACAGGTTCAGACCAAAATCTAAACAAAGGTTTTTTATCTAAAACAGCACTCAGAATTTGACTAATTGCATGACCATGAATGACAACTCCGGGCATTTCTCGCAGTCGAATTTGGGTGCTACTATAGGGAGTGGGAAAAACATCTTTAAGGCTGGGTGCAGATGTGCCAATTAAAACAATTTTATTTTTAACCCAATTGGGATTAATTTTATCGTCTAAAATTTCGCTTAAAGTCACTGTAGGAGCCAGTTTTTTAGGGGTTCGATAATTTAGTAAAAGTTTATATCCGCCCGCATCAATCCTTTGATAACCGCCAGAGTTTGATTCTAGCTTTTTAAAGATTACATTGCCTAATTGATATTCGTTATTATCCGTTACTTGCGGTTTAATATCTTGGGGTTTATAAGCTAAAACGACCTGAACAGCAAAAGACTTTAACCCCTCAGTAAACATGAATTGACGACGCACAACTCCATCCGGGTCAATAGGAATGTTAGAAAACCCGATGCGTTTTGGGGAAATAGTTGGGGGAGGCGGAATTGACCTTATGTCCTCATTTCCAATAAAATTAATACCAATAATATTCGGTTTTTGCAGTTGTTGAACTAACGCTTCCTGACCGGGAGGAATGGCGATATCTCGAAATAAATCTATCCCAATCACACGGGGGTTATGGCGTTGCAAATTAGTTAAAACTTTTGCTAAAGTTGCATCAGGTAGAGGCCATTGTTTGATGGATTTTAAATCATCTTCTGTAATTTCTACAATTAAGAGGCGAGGGTCAGGGTTAGCTTGAGGACGCAATTGCACCATGCTATCAAAGGCGGCTAATTCCAACGGTTGTAACCCCCCCAATTGTCGAATCATTAGTAAACCAATCATCGTCAAACTAGGAATAATTAGCAGTCGCAGTTTAACAGGTAGATTAAATTTTAGATTCATTGATGACCTAACCCCCCAGCCCCCTTCCCTGCAAGGGAAGGGGGAGTACTTAATATTTTTAAATATAACTGCCGATTCAATATTAGTAAAAATTCTTCCCCCCTCTCCTTGCAGGAGAGGGGG
>JBMDYE010000015.1:0-3366 GCA_048595135.1 Planktothrix sp.
CTTCTATAAATAAATGATTACACTCTGGCAAATTTTCTAAGAAATAGTCGAGGTTATGAGGTTTATTTTCACAGGTATGAGGAAGCAAATAAAGTTGATTATTGATATTCTCAATATCTTTAGCATAAGGTGAACCTGTTAATAGCAAAACTTTAGCATTACCCCTTTTTACTAATTCTCTAATTCTTGTAAAAGCTAATCTTTGTTTCGGTTTTTTATTCATGTTAAATAAATCTTTTTTATGACGATTTCTAAAATCTTGACTTTCATCAATAATTAATAACCAACGTTGATTTTCAATATTTTCTACAATATCTCCAAATAATTCTAAAGCATGATCTTGTTTAGCATTTTCCTTATCAAAAGTTTGTCGAACAAAATAGTCACAAGGTAATCCTGCATCACGCATTTCTTTTTGCCAATTACTGCGGACGGCTTTGGGCCCAACCACCATGACATTATCAATTAAATCATCATCCCTTAAATGTAATGCAACATGAACAGCTACAACAGTTTTGCCTAGTCCAGTAGAAGCAACTAGCATTGAACCATCAAAATTTTTGATTTGCCGTAAGGTTTGAGCAATCATGTCAATTTGGTAAGAAACTGGCTTTTTAGAATATCTAGTTTTAGGTGGTTGGATATTTTCTAAAGCCAACATGGTTTTGAGATAAATGTCCCAAGGTGTAGCAAATTGTAACCATTTTAATAAAATTTCTAATAGTTCTTGAGTTAAATCTTTAGCATCAGCGAAATAATCATCAAATTCTTTAACTAATGCGAGAACCTCAATTTTATCAGTAATAACATTACCACCTTCAACTTGCTCTATTAATCCTTTTCCAGTCAAATTTGATGAAGTTTGAATCGCCGCCTTTTCATCACAGATGTAAAGTTTATTATGATGATCTTTTGCTCTAGCATCTACAATTCCAAACTGATTTGATTCTATTTTTTCTATAAGGTCACAAACTGATTGTCTTCTATCTCGGTCTAATCCTGTACGCAAATCTCTCATTATTTCTTGAATCAATGCCATTCTTGCCCGTTGTTCACCCGGATCATCTAAACCCACCAAAAGATAGGTTTGTTTTCCTGTAGTATAACGACGGACTAAATTCCAACCTTTAATCGTAAAAAAGCCTGTGGCAATGCGAATTTTTTGATTAGCTTCTTCTAACCATTTAGTAATATATTCTATTGATTTACCGGATTCAAACCAGCTTAAGCGGTTTTTGCTAGAAGTTTTATCTTTCATTTGAGTTAATTTATTAAGTTTAAGTTTAATTGTTCTTTGGCACTGAAGATCATTAATATCCAAAGGTTGAGAAGAAGCGTTATACCCTAACGTTTTAAATAAAGTGGCGATTTTTTCTGGGTTTTCTAACGTTCTTAATTAGCGCAATTAAAACGGTTTTCAGCAAGTTGGCTGTTGTTTTCTATATTTCAGTTTAGGGGATGTCTCACCCTTTTTCTACAGTATTTTTACTGAAGTTCTAAGTGAGATGGTTATAAATTTGGTACTTCACAGCGACTAGGGCGAACGTGACACCAACCGCAAAGTAGCCATTCAAAGCCCCTCTGTGTAAGGGTTACAGCGCTGACGGGGTGACAACCCCGTTAAAAGGTTGATAAAATCAAGGACATAGCCCTTAACCCCCTCTGAAAAAAAGGCAACTTGTTACGTCTGATGAGCATTAATTCATTGATAATTTCTTGAAAAAATTCCATTCCTATTACCCAAGATTGACCATATAATCCCATCCAAAAACTACTATGACGGCGTAGCGATCGCCGAAATTCTTTCAGCCGACCTACATAATTTTGAATTCCTTTCCTTTTAATCTGTTGACCTTGAAGAATCGCACAACTGTAAGCCAGAGCGATGAGTAGAATTAAGTTATTTAAACGGTGTTCAGACGCTTGAGTTTTTTCTAAATTATAACCCCCACTCTTACAATCTTTAAACATTGCCTCAATCCCACTTCGAGATTTAAAAGCTGTAATTGATTGCTGTAAATCTTCGAGATTTGTCAGTAAATACCAACCTTCAGTTTCGGCTTTCCCTCGGTATTTGCGTTTCCAATAAGCTGCGATATTAAATGAACCAAACCCTTTCTGTTTCGTGACTTTAACGCCTCTTAAATAAAAACGAGTTCCTGGCAATAAACCCAACTCTGACAAACGAGTGTAATCCTCTCCATCTGATTGAATGTAACGCTCCTGTTTAATTCTTAAGACAAACTTGACTTGCTGCTGACAGAGCCATTGCCCTAGCTTCACGCTTCCAAATTCTCGATCGCCTAATAGAATGATTTCATAATCTTTCAATAACTCTAACATTGGAGTAATTAGAGCTTGTTGTTCCTCTAAATTACTGCTTCCCCTTTTATCTAATAGTTGCCAGTACAAAGGGATAGCACGTTTGTCCCAGATTAGACTGATCATAAACACATTTTTGTCTCGCCACTGGGTACGATCTATCGCCAGTTTTAAAGGATACTGGGGTTTAAACTTTTCCTTTAAAATTATTTCTATCAGGGGGAACCAAAGAGTCTCAATTTGCAAACAATCCAATTTAAGAAATCTTTGTATGTTGCGTCGGCGACTTTCAAATTTAATCGGATATGGCATTAAGGTAGCCAGCGCTTCAATGCTGACTGTTTTATGACATTGCAACAAATACACTCTTCTGTTTGAGAGTTAGATATTCAGTCTCTTTGAGTTGTTGTTGCAGATAGATTTGGTAAAATTGAGGAATCATTTTCACTTGATGGGGCTTTTTCACGAATACTACCCCATCTTTTTTTACCGCAATTTGGCTCCATTCCCTAAGGCTCAGGTTTTTGACGGGGTTGTCACCCCGTGAGGTTACAGCGATTAGTTGTAATCAAACTTTACAGCGTGTCCTATTGTGCAGGTATCTCGGCTTTACCCGTAGTGGTTGGTAGACACCCCTGTTAGGGAAATTAGCCATTGTTGACGAAACAACAGCTAACTTTGATTCGTTGATAAAGGCTGAGGGATTTCATCTGCGGTTAACGTGATCACTTTTCCATCTTGCCAAATGCTAATGGATTCTCCTAATTTCCGATGTCTATCTACGGCTTTAGCAATAGCCAGTTTTACACCTGTGTCAATTTGGCTTGATAATTTATCAGGAATCGGTTTATTCATCGTTAGAAGTTGTAATTTGTGTCCACAATTGAGGTTGATAAATAATCGGGTCTTGGTTGAAAGGGCATTCAGCTATAATCTGCAAATTGAGACTAGAGTTATCATAAACTATCCAGCGATTACAGAGGGGTAAATATAAATTTGTTAGGTTTTTCCGTCCCCGTTCGTAACGGCGGCGAATGACATCTT
>JBMDYE010000016.1:0-1895 GCA_048595135.1 Planktothrix sp.
AATATTCCTAAAAATCTAATCAAAAAAAACATTAATTATGCGGCTGATAGAAGATGGGAAATTGCCCTTAAAAGTGCCGTTGGGTATGGTAAAGATCAATCCTTGATTGAACAGTTAAACCTAGACCAATCCTCCTTTAAACTACAATCTCCTCGTTTATTTTCTTTCGTTCGTCAAAGCAGCAATACAGAAACAGAAAAGCAAAAAAAAGAACGGTTAGAAAATACAATTTTATCAAGTTTAAAAGAGTCAAAATTTATTGTGACTTCACTGTTTCCTGATGAACTTAAAATTTTACAAAATAGCGATCAGTTAGGAGTTGAAGTCATTGCTTATGACGCTTTACTAGCTTATGTGGCTTACAGTGACGTTCAGCGACAGGGAAGTTTACCGAAATTACTTTCAGGTGAGATTTCTCTAGACTCTCTCAAGAAACTTTATTCTAATACACCTTTAACTTTAAAAGATTTAAAAATTTCTGATTCATCCAATGATGTAAACCGAATTTCTATTTGTGATAAAAACCCAGAAGAAGTATTTTTAATTACTTCAATTTTTACAAGTTTAGCTCAAAAAAATGAGCAAGAAACCAATCAATTCATCAATAAAATTGATGAAGATAAAAAAGCTTGTCCAGAAACCAGATATACGAAAGGACAAGCCAGAGCTTTAGCTGAATTTGAAAAAGGAGGTCGAGCAACGATTGGGATTGATTTGTTCAGCAAAGTGTTTAATCAATGTTCAGTCTATCCTTTAGCCATTAAAGGACAAGAGCAAGAGCAAGCCGTTCAGCCGATTATATATAAAGATGGCAGTTCCATCACACCAGCCACAGATTTATGTATGGACAAAGGAAGCTATAAACCTGACCCAAAAGTTTTTGAAAATGGAAATTATCCTTTAGGCTATTCAATTGCTATTGTTTATCCAAAAGAAGAAGAAGAAAAAAAATTAGCAGGTCAAACATTTTCCAATATAATGAAAACAACCGAAGCACAACATTTACTTTACTCTGCGGGATTAATTCCCATTCGAGATTTACAACCCAATCAAGAGGAATAATCATGAACATGAATCGTCAAGAACCCTCCGCGTATGAATTGAATTATGTGACTGCTAATCGATTTTATGTAGAAATTGATAGCCAGATTTCAGCTTGTTTTAGTGAATGTTCTGGTTTGGGAATTAA
The DNA here is from genome assembly GCA_048595135.1 of Planktothrix sp. Taxonomy (GTDB): domain Bacteria; phylum Cyanobacteriota; class Cyanobacteriia; order Cyanobacteriales; family Microcoleaceae; genus JBMDYE01. Next base: position 1,190 of record JBMDYE010000016.1, read on the forward strand.
TATCAAACGAGAAACTTATCACGAAGGAGGGGTCAATGATCAACAGCGAATTATTTTAGGACAAGCCGAATTTACAGATGTGACCTTAAAGCGAGGAATTACCAATGATTTAATCTTCTTAGATTGGATACAGAAAATTCTGCAAGAAACTAAAAAAACTCGCTTGAATGTGACGCTATTACTGTTTAACCAAGAAGGAGAAACGATGCAGTCTTGGACATTGATTGGTTCTGTTCCTGTAAACTGGAAAGCACCTGCTTTTCAAGCTGATGCGAATACCGTTGCGATCGAAGAATTAACCTTAGCTTATGAAGGACTAACTATTAATAAAGGAGGTAATACAAACCCGAAAAAACAAGGGTTTAATCCGTCTAGTCCCTTAAGTCGGAGTAGTTTAGGTTATTTTTCTAGCGATTTAAGTAACGTTTAATCCCAATCTTTTAATCGCTCTACTCAAACCAATTCTAATTAGAAAAAAGAAGAATAGAAGTTAAAGGCTCATCGTTGTTTTAGTTTTAAAGAGGTAAATCTATCATGTCTAAAGATACTTTGGTTTTAAATAGTTCTTTACTTCCTCCTACGTTTTTAGGACAGAGCCTAATATTAAAACCAATATCGTCTCTTCTTTTAAATCCACCCTCAAACTTACCTCAAACCCCAGAAAAATCTGATAACTTTTCCTTCCACTATGAGAATCACAAGCCAC
>JBMDYE010000017.1:0-14268 GCA_048595135.1 Planktothrix sp.
AATACGGTTTAGTCACCCTAGAACAGTTGGATAAAATTTTTGACTGGTTGAAAACCGCATAAGGGATGAATTAAGAATTAAGAATTAAGAACGTAGAGACGTTGCATGCAACGTCTCTACGGAGTCAGGAGTCAGAAGTCAGAATTAATATGAAATCATGAAATTAATGCTACAGACGATCCCTAAATCCCACGTAGAGGGAGACAGCATGCAACGTCTCTACACCAAACGGATGTGTAGCAGACATTTAAAAATTTCATATAAGAATAAATTTCTTCCCCTGCTTCCCAAGATCCCCTGCTCCCTCCGCTCTCTTCTAACTGGTGACTGGTGACTGGTGACTGTCAAAGCCTTCTGCTATAAAACCAACAGAACTTATATAGCCAGGAGGGCGTAACGGATGAATTGGGAAGATGAGAACCCATCGTTAAAATTATTTGGACTTCCCGCAGAGCAAGGAAGATGGTTTTTGATTCCTCTAGGAATGGGCGTTTTACTTTGTTTAGGAACCGTTTATTCTTGGAGCATTTTTAGGAAACCTCTAGAAGCGTTACTTAATATTGGAGCAACGGAAAGCTTGCTTCCGTTTACCGTTGTTTTAGTTTTTTACGCAGGATTAATGCCGATCACGGGTTTCTATGTTGATCGGATTGGCACTCGCAAAATTGTTGCGATCGGCGGTTTAATTGTTGGAGCCGGATATATTTTGTCCAGCTTTGCCAATAATATCTTGATGCTAACCCTAACCTATGGCGTTATTGCCGGAACAGGAGTTGGCATTACTTATGGTATCCCGATGGTGGTTTCCGCTCGTTGGTTTCCCGATCGCAAAGGTTTAGCGGTGGGTTTAACGATTGTGGGTTTCGGGTTATCTCCATTGGTAACAGCCCCCTTAGCCAGGAGTTTGATGGATGCCTATGGTATCCGACCCACGTTATTAATTTTGGGTATTATTTTTACCCTGATAATTCTCTTAATTTCACTCACTCTCAAAGTCCCGCCCAAAGATTGGCGACCCAGGGGGGAAATGGTTTCTCAGACGCTTCAAATTCAATCCCCAACGAGTCGTCCCGATATGCTACAAACCCGTGCATTTTATGGGTTGTGGATTTGTTACATGATTGGGACATTGGTGGGGTTAAGTGCGATCGGAATTTCCAGTCCGGTTGCTCAGGAAATTATTGAACTTGATCCCGTTTTAGCTGCGAGTAGTGTTTCTCTCTTTGCGGTTTTTAATGGGTTAAGTCGCCCTTTATTTGGATGGTTAGCCGATCGCTTCCAACCCAAATATGCCGCCGTTCTGACCTACGTTTTGATTCTGATTGCGTCGATTTTGATGCTCAATGCTCGTTCAGGACAAGTTGCCACTTATTTAATTGCATTCTGTTTATTTTGGTTTTGTTTAGGCGGATGGTTAGCGTTGGCACCCGCGGCAACATTGACGTTATTTAAACCGGAAAATTACGCTAAAAATTATGGAATTGTGTTTACGGCTTATGGGGTGGGTGCGCTGTGCGGAACGTTGGTGGCGGGTCGAATTCGGGATTTGTTTGGAACCTATACTTATGCGTTTTATCCAACGGCATTTTTAGCAGTAATTGGAATTGTTGTTGCTTTGTTTACCTTAAAACGTGAGAGCATTTCTCAATTCATTGAATGATATCGTGCTACACACCAGGGAATAGTAAGATGTGAATGATTATCAGGATTTAGAAGTGTCCTAACTGTAATCCGTAGCGTTATACCACTCAGCGCGAACCCATCCCTGATTTCGTTAAAGCAGAATAAAAACAAATCACGATTCATAAATATATCAACTTGGATTAGGTTGAGAACGGACTCTGGAAAAATATGTTATGCTTGTTTGCTAACTAGAGCCAGTCAGCCTAATCCTCTTTTTTTAGTTAAAGCGGAACGGGGGAACCAACCTTTAGGGGCTTATCTCCGATTGTTTAGTCTCGTCGAGAAGGACATCTCTCAGTCCTAGCCCGTCAGCTAACCCCGTAGGCTGTGAGAGAAGACTGTTGAACGGCAGAATTTTTATCATTGCCCTCATCAGGATTCCTAAATTAATACTGCTTAGTTGTCAACATCTGTGAGGGTGTTAAACAGGAATTAAACGCATAAGGCTGTTATATTGATAGCCGTATTTTCTGCTATTTATTAATTCTTAATTCCCCTCTTGGCAGTCTAAAGAATAAATTAACGTTTAAATTAACCCCAGGTGACTGAGGTTAATTTAAGAGAGTTGAAATTATAAATCCACTATGCACCCTGCAATTTTAGTTCTGTTACAAGTATTAATTGTGATCGGACTATCCCGATTAATGGGATTAGTTTGTCGTTGGATTAAACAACCCTTAGTGATTGGAGAAATTATTGCCGGAATTATGCTGGGGCCATCATTACTGGGATTGATTGCTCCTAATTTAATGACGACTTTATTTCCTGAAGTCACATTTCCTTACTTAAATGTTTTATCGGAAATTGGATTAATTTTTTTCATGTTTCTCATTGGGTTAGAACTCAATCCAAAATATCTAAAAGGACAGTTAGAAACAGCGATTTTAATTTCTCATGTCAGTATTATTGTTCCGTTTTGTTTAGGAATTTTATCAGCGTTAGTTTTATATCCGTTACTGTCTAACGATACGGTTTCTTTTACAGCATTTTCTTTATTTTTAGGATCGGCTTTATCAATTACCGCTTTTCCCGTCTTAGCTCGAATTATTACAGAAAATAATTTACAAGGAACTCGATTAGGAACCCTCGCTTTAACTTGTGCCGCCGTAGATGATGTAACGGCTTGGTGTTTATTAGCATTAGCGATCGCCGTGACCCGCACTAACAGTGTAGCTGGAGCGTTTCCGACTATTATTGCATCTTTAATTTATATTGGGATCATGGTGACAGGCGGAAAATGGTTATTACAAAAACTAGCAATACATTATACCCGAAAAAATCGCCTCAGCCAATGGGTTTTAGCTTGGATTTATATGGGGATTATTGCTTCAGCGTTAATCACCGAATTAATCGGGATTCATTTAATTTTTGGGGCATTTTTAGTGGGTGCAGTTATGCCCAAACAGCCCGGTTTAGTGAGGGAGTTGGCGGAAAAAACCGAAGATTTTGTGTTAATTTTCCTCCTGCCTGTATTCTTTGCGTATAGCGGATTAAGAACTCAAATCGGGTTACTGAACCGTCCCGAATTATGGCTATTATGTGGCTTGGTCATTGCGGTAGCAATTATTGGAAAATATGTCGGAACCTATATTGCAGCGCGAGTTAGTGGCATTGAAAAGCGAGAAGCATCGGCGCTGGGATGGTTAATGAATACAAGGGGTTTAACGGAATTAATTGTTTTAAATATTGGCTTAAGTTTTGGGGTCATTTCACCGTTGCTATTTACCATGTTGGTGATCATGGCGTTAGTGACCACTTTTATGACTTCGCCGTTATTAGAAAAAACCTATCCCAAAGAATTAATTCGGTTAGATTTAATGGAAGAAGAACCATTAGAACAAATTTTGGAACCGAGTACCGCTTCTTATCGGGTTTTAGTTCCCGTTGCTAATCCCCAAACTCAAAAAGGATTATTAGAATTAGCCTTAGCGATTTCAGGTCAACTTCCGGCGGTTGTTCATCCCTTAAGTTTAATTGAATTAGAAGAAAATTATTTATTTGAAAGTACCCCAGATGAAGCGAATCGTTTAATCGCTAAACAACGGCAACGCTTAGAACAATTAATTCAACAGTTACATCCTCCCGAATGGAGAACAGGGGTACATCCTATCGTCAGAATTGCTCAAGATGTGGCACAAGAAACGTCAGAAATTGCCCTTTCTGAGCAAGTTAATTTAATTTTATTAGGTTGGCATCGTCCTGCTTTTAGCGATAATCGTTTGGGAGGAAGAGTGGGGCAAATTTTAAATATCGCGCCGAAAGATGTGGCGGTTTTTGTTAATAATCAGGATCAACCCAGTTTAAAGTCTTTATTGGTCGCTAATTCAACCAATATTCATGATGATTTAGGGTTAACTTTAGCTTTAAGGATGCTGTTTCATGATCCCCACCGTTACTTAAAGATTTTATCGTTGTCTCAATTGGGAGAGGGAGAGTTATTAAGTTATGAGTTAAGAACTATGATTCAGTTGTTACCAGAATCGGTGCGATCGCGTTTAGAACTATTACCGATTGATCCAACAATGGAACCCATTCAAGCCGTTATTGAAGCTTCAAAAACCGTTGATTTAACCGTTGTTGGAACCTGTCGAACCTGGGGAATTGAACGCCAAACCCTGGGACGATATACCGATCAATTAGCTCAAGAATGTCATTCATCCTTATTAATTACTCGGCGCTATTCTGAAGTGACTGCTCATATTACTTCATTATTACAAAAATCCATTTAACCCCAACGGAAGATGATGCACCATTTTAACTTAAAATCCCTCACCTTATATGGAACGATGATCGGCGGTGTGTTTTTGTTATTTAAACTGGTGAGTGCTTATGGAGAAAACCAACTCAAAGCACCGCCGAAAATTTCAGGAAACTATTTAATTCAACTGAAAAATCCTCCCAAATGCTTAGAGCAAAAGGATTTAATGTTAACGATTGAACAATCGGGAATTTACCTTTTTGCTGCGTTATTTCCTGGCGAAAGCAACCCAAAAACTATTAAATCTCAGTTGAATGGGAATTTGAGCAATCAACAGTTTATTTTGTCAGGGACACCGGATCAAGCTCTCAACTGTTCACCGAGTTTTTTGCAAATTAATGGAACCTTGAACAAACAAACATTATTAGGTCAAATTCAAGGAAAAGCTTTACCGAATCCTGTTTTATTTCAGGGGTCTTTAAAAGCTTATTCTAAAAGCAATAAATCCCCACATTAAATTCATAAAAAATCTTGTTTTTTAAAGGCTAAGGTGATATAATTTTAACTATCTCATCTTCTCCCCAATCTAGTCTTTTATTATTGGTCATTACAATTATGGAAAACCTCGCTCCTTTCATTGCAGCGACTACCTTTATTGGGGTCATTTTCTTTATTATGACTGAATGGCTGCACCTAACGATCGCAGCGTTTTTAGGCGCTCTCCTTCTAGTTTTTTTCCATGTGATGACATTAACCGAAGCGGTTGGCTATATCAGTCAAAGTTATGGCACATTAGCTTTATTTTTTGGTGTGATGGTGTTAGTTCGTTCCTTTGAACCCACAAAAATATTTGATTATCTAGCCGTTAGAATTATTCAATTAGCCAAGGGAGATGGAAAACGGCTTCTCTTGGGGATTGCTGCCCTTGTTACCCCGATTTGTGCGGTACTTCCGAATGCGACAACGGTGATGTTACTCGCCCCCTTAATTCCTCCCATTGCTGAAGATTTAGGGATTAATTTCGTTCCCTTATTAATCTTAATGGTTTTCATTGCCAATAGCGCAGGGTTATTAACCTTAGTGGGAGATCCGGCAACATTTATTGTGGGAGATTCTATTAATATTAGCTTCTTAGAGTATTTACAACGTTTAAGTTTAGGAGGAGCATTAGCAATCATCAGTGTTATTATTTTACTCCCGATTTTATTTAAGAAAACTTGGAACCTAAAATTTGATCATTTAGAAGATTTACCCAATCCTCAAATTAATCATCCCCGCATCTTAGCGGTGGGGGCATTAATTATTGTTTTTGTCTTAACGTTTTTTGTGATCGGAGAAAGTTTACCAGTCCCCCTTTCTCCCGCCGCTGTTGCCTTGTTAGGTGCTGCCTTAGCTTTACTCTTAGCCCATCATAGTAAAATCGACTCCCTGAACAATATTTTGCGAGATTTAGATTGGAGTACCTTAATCTTTTTCATGTCAATTTTTGTGTTAATTGGCGGATTAGAAAAAACGGGAGTTATTAATGGGTTATCGGGACTACTGGCAATTCTTTTAGGTAAAAATATTGCTTTAGGTTCCATTGTGCTGTTATTTATGGTGGGACTTCTCTCTAGTGTGGTTCCCAATATTCCCTTAGTGGTGGCAATGGTTCCCTTATTAAAACAATATTTAGTCAATGTAGGATTTGTGGGGGCAGAAGTGCTTGATCCGAATTTTAGCGGTCAGTTTCCCCCGGAAGTTTTACCCCTCTTTTATGCAATGATGTATGGGGCTACCTTGGGAGGAAATGGAACCTTAGTGGGGGCTTCTTCTAATATTGTGGCAGCCGGAATTTCTGAACAGCATGGACGCAGTATTTCCTTTAAAACGTTTCTGAAATATGGCATTCCTGTAACGGCTGTTCAACTGATTGTTGCTTCGTTCTATGTGATTTTTGCCTTTTTAATTTAACTTGAATTCCTGAGCTTGATCGATAACGATCTCAAGAATAACTGGCATGAGATTCAGACAACGACTAAAACGGATAATATCCCTTTTAGTCGTTCTTCTGATCAAATAATAATTGAGTAAAAAGTTATTAATAAAGCGATCGCAAAGCCAAAAAACTGACTCTTCTATGCTATACGTGATCTAAATCAAAATTCAATTCTAATTTTAATTTCACTGGTTTGGTGCTTATGTCTACCTGGTCTCGAATTCATCGTTTTCTACTCGGAAAACCTCTACCCAACAGTGCTTATCATCATGAACGACTCAGCAATTTTGCAGCTTTAGCCATTTTAGCTTCCGATGCGTTATCCTCAGTCGCTTATGCAACAGAAGAAATTTTATTAGTTCTAGTCACCGTCGGAAGTGGCAGCTTAAAATATTCTTTACCCATTGCGGCGGCAATTATTCTGCTCTTGTTTGTCATTACTCTTTCTTATCGACAAACCATTCGCGCCTATCCCCAAGGAGGAAGTGCTTATTTAGTGGCGCGAGAAAATCTTGGACTTTATGCGGGTTTAGTGGCTGCCGCTTCTTTGCTCATTGACTATATTTTAACAGTAACCGTTAGTATTTCTGCCGGAATTGCCGCCATTACCTCCGCTGTTCCTATTTTAACTCCCTACACCATTGAACTGTGTTTGTTAGCGATTTTTCTGATCATGTTAGCGAACTTAAGGGGAGTCAGAGAAGCGGGACAAATTTTTATGGTTCCCACCTATAGTTTTATTGTCAGTGTATTTTTATTAATTGGTATGGGTTTATTGAAACAAGCAACGGGACAAGTCGCTTCCAGTTTACCCGCCTTACCTCAAACAGAAACTTTGAGTTTATTCCTCATTTTACGAGCGTTTGCGGCTGGATGTACCGCTTTAACGGGGGTAGAAGCCATTTCCGATGGAGTATTAGTTTTTAAACCGCCCGAATGGAAAAACGCGCGAATTACCCTGTTATGGATGGGGGGAATTTTAGGGTTAATGTTTATGGGAATTACCCATTTAACTCAGGTTTATCATATTATTCCCGAAGAAGGACAAACGGCAGTTTCTTTATTAGCGCGAGAAATTATCGGAGGCGGTTTTCTCTATTACTGGTTACAAATTTCTACCTTATTAATTTTATTGTTAGCCGCTAATACCAGTTATGCGGATTTTCCGCGACTCGCTTATTTAGTGTCACGGGATGGATTCTTACCGCGTCAACTTTCGTTTTTAGGCGATCGTTTGGTTTACGCTAATGGCATCCGCCTCCTCAGTTTATGTGCAGGAATTCTGATTATTATTTTTAAAGGTCAAGTCAATGCCTTAATTCCCTTATATGCCGTTGGGGTATTTACCTCTTTTACTTTATCTCAATCAGGAATGGTGTTGCATTGGTTTAAAGAAAAATCTTCAGGATGGGTACAAAGTGCCCTTATGAATGGTTTAGGCGCTTTAACAACTGCCATCGTTTTAGGGGTAATTGTCACCACAAAATTTGCTTTGGGTGCTTGGTTAGTGGTCTTAGGAATTCCTTTATTAGTCAGTTTATTTTTAGCTATTCATGGTTATTATGAAACTGTTGCCAAACATTTTCGTTCAGAAGAACTGTCTCCCTACCGTTGTCCATTCCCTCCCCCAACAACACCCATTAAACATTCAGCCATTGTTTTAGTTGGACAATTAAATCGAGGGACGTTAGAAGCGTTAGATTATGCCCGTTTAATTGCTGAAGAAATTGTGGCAGTTCATGTGGACATTGGGACAACTAATCGTATCGCTTTAAGAAAACGATGGGAAGAATTAGAAATTCATGTTCCGTTAAATATTTTAGACTCTCCCTATCGTTCAGTGGTTCAACCGATTACGAATTTCGTCAACGAATTTGAAGCCCAGCGTCCCCAAAGTTTTTCGACAATTATTATTCCGGTGATTGTAACTCGCTATTGGTGGGAGGAACTATTGCACAATCAAACTGCATTATTTATCCGTCAAGGATTAAAAAGCAATCAATGTCGCATTGTGACAACAGTTCGATATTATATTTAACTTTCTTAACCTTAATCTTACGTTTCTTCAAGCCGTTTAACCCTTGGGCATCAAAAAAGTATGGATTGATTGAATTTACGGGTAAAATAGAACCACTTTCCCCCGTTTTAGTTTAGGTTTAAATTTTCCCATGTCTCAATTATTAAGCTGGCTACCGGATAGTCCCATTGTTGCCTTTACAATTCTCCTTCTGGTTTCTCTGTTTATTCCCCCTTGGTTTGAACGATTACGTTTACCAGGATTAGTTGGATTATTAATTGCAGGCGTTGTTTTAGGGCCGAATGGATTAGATGTTTTAGATCCTAAATCTGAAACGATGAAACTGTTTTCAGATATTGGCAAGGTTTATCTTCTGTTTGTGGCTGGATTAGAAATTGATCTGGAGCAATTTCATAAAAATAAACATCGATCTTTGGCGTTTGGTGTTTCTACCTTTTTAGTTCCTTTATTAACGGGAATGATCGTTGGTCTCGGTTTTGGTTTTGGGCCGAATGCTTCGGTTTTAATAGGTTCAATTTTATCCTCCCATACCCCGTTAGGATATCCGATTGTTCAACGATTAGGATTAGTTGAGGCGGAATCCGTTGTGGTGACAATTGGGGCAACGGTTTTTACTGATATTAGTGCCTTATTTGTATTAGCCATTTGTGTGGCGATTCATGCAGGAGAATTTACGATTTATAGTTTCCTGTGGCAGTTTGGATTATTAGTCATTTATTCGGTGATTGTTTTATTTGGATTTGCGCGACTCGGTAAAGAATATTTTCGCCGGACGGGAGATGATGAAAGTAATCAGTTTTTATTTGTTTTATTAGTCTTATTTGTTGCCGCTGTTGGAGCGCAATTAATTAATGTTGATATGATTGTGGGGGCATTTTTAGCGGGACTTGCAATTAATGAAGCGGTGGGAGAGAGTCCGGTTAAAGAAAAAGTGGAATTTATGGGAAGTGTCTTGTTTATTCCCTTTTTCTTTGTAGCCATGGGATTATTACTCAACCTTCCTGTATTTATCTCGACTTTAACCAGCAGTTTTGAGTTAACGTTCTCGATTGTTATGGGCTTAATTGGAAGTAAATTAGTAGCCGCATTAATTGCTCAAAAACTGTATCGCTATAATTGGGATGAAACGATGGTGATGTGGTCGTTATCCATGCCCCAAGTTGCTGCTACTTTAGCCGCTACCTTAGTCGGTTTACAGGTGGGATTGTTAAATGAAGCGGTATTTAATAGCGTGATTGTGATGATGGTCGTTACGTCGATTTTAGGCCCGTTGTTAACCCAAAAATATACTCCGAAATTACGCTTACTAACCCCATTATTAGAAACCAATCAACCGTTGCTTTGGTGGGAAAATCGCAATCAATCAGCCGTACCTGAAGAACCGTCTCAATTTAACATTGTTGTTCCGGTTTATAACCCAAATACTGAACGGAATTTAATTGAAATGGCAGCTTTATTAGCTCGTCATGAATCGGGGAGAATTATTCCCTTAGCCATTGCGACCCAAGCTCAAATTCATCTGGATGAACCGAACTTACAATTGGCGTTAAGAGATAGTCGAATTTTACTGCAACAAGCTTTAAAAGTTGGACAAGAATTTAAGGTAGAAACCCAACCCCAATTAAGAATTGATAGTGATGTGGCGACAGGAATTGTTCGCACCGCTTGTGAGCAGGATGCCAGTTTAATTATTATGGGTTTGAATCAAAAAACACGGCTACGGGAGAGGTTATTTGGAACAGTGATTGATAGTGTATTCTGGTCGAGTCATTGTCCGGTTGCGGTGATGCAGCTATTCAAAGAACCAGTTTCAATTAAAACCATATTAGTTCCGGTCAAAACCTTAACGATACAAACCATTCGTACCATTCGTTTTGCTCAACTGTTAGCAGATACCAATCAAGCTCGAATTATTTTATTAAATGTTTGCCCGAGTCAAGCTCAACGAGATCAAATCACATCGATTCAAGCAGAAATGATGCAAGTTTTAAAAGAGACTTTGCCTCAAATTCAATCGGAAGTCAAAGTCATTTCTTCTGAGCAAGTATCTGAAGTAATTTTATCAGAAGCGAAAGATGTGGATTTAATTATTTTGCGATCGCAACGACGCCGCACCGCCGGAGGTTTAGAAGTGAGTAGCGTGACTAACGAATTAATTAATCATCTCAATTGCTCCCTGATTTTATTTGGAGAACCGCATCAATAGGAATTAAGAATTAAGAATTAAGAATTAAGAGGGAACAGGGAACAGGGAATAGGAAAGCAGCACGCTCTTACTGATAACTGATGACTGGTGACTGGTGACTGGTGACTGATGACGGGTGACTGAAAAGGATTTTTCGTGGTAAAGTCATGCTCAACTAACAAATTCTAAGAAATTTTAAATTACTTGAATGCACATCGCTTGGCTTGGAAAAAAATCGCCCTTCTGCGGTAACGTTACTTACTCTAGGGAAATTACCAATGCCCTGTTAGATCGGGGCCATCGAGTTAGTTTTTTGCATTTTGCCCATGAGGGGACGGGCGATCGCAACTCAGAATGGCATCTAGAAAATGGTAAATGGAAAATTTCTACACAAGATAAGTACAACGGTAATGGAAAAATCACCTCTTTGCCGATGACTCACGAAGTATCCCTGCCTTGTTTGTACAAATCGCAGGTTTACACCATTCCCACCCTCAGTTCTAGCAAAGTGCTTACGGAGTCCTTACAGCGCTTGCAACCGGATGTGGTTCACGCCTCTTTAACTTTATCTCCTCTAGACTTTGTACTGCCAGAAATTTGTGCAGAACTGAATATTCCTTTGGTTGCAACGTTTCACACGCCCTTCGATCATAAGTTTAGAAATTTAAAATCAGGGACGCAGCATCTAACCTATCAAATTTATGCCCCATTTTTGGCGAACTATGATCGGGTGATTGTCTTTTCCCAAGTTCAACGGGAGATGTTAGCGCGTTTGGGGGTAGCCAAAGAACGAGTTGCTGTGATTCCCAATGGGGTTGATGTCGAAAAATATTCTCCGGGGCCATCTGCTTTTAAAGAACGATTTGGGGGTAAGCAAGTTTTTGTTTATCAGGGACGTTTGGCGGCGGAAAAGAATTTAGAGGCGTTACTGAAAGCTTGGAAACAGTGCCACCTTGAAACAGATGCCGTTTTAGTGATTGTCGGAGATGGGCCTTTGGAGGCGACGTTACAAGCGTCCTACGGGTTAGAAGAAGGCATCATCTGGTATGGGTTCGTTGGGGATGAAGATCACCGGATTGAAATTTTGCGCGGTTCCGATGTGTTTGTATTGCCCTCCATTGTGGAAGGGTTGTCCATCTCGTTATTAGAAGCGATGTCCTGTGGGATGGCTTGTGTGGCGACGGATGCAGGCGCCGATGGAGAAGTAATGGAAGGAGGTGCAGGGATCATTATGCGAACCCAAGGCGTTACGGCTCAACTGCGAACTTTATTACCTTTATTGCTGGATCATCCTGAAATGATACCCATTCTCGGCAAAAAAGCCCGTCAACGGGTCTTAGAACGATATACCCTCAGTCAAAATATTACTCAATTAGAACATCTTTATGCAGAAACTCAACAAGAACGACGTTTACCATTAAGTCAGGTCGTCTGAAGAATTAAGAATTAAGAATTAAGAATTAAGCACTGATAACTGATAACTGATAACTGATTTAGAGGTATTTTTCTCGTTCTAACCAAGCTTTCATTTTCCCTGGATTTAATAATCCATAGGGATCGACTTGTTGTTTAAATTTTAACTGTTCAACGTTAATCATTTTCATTCCCCCATCCTCTAAAATATAGGTATGGGGATTAAAAATAACAGCACCTCGTTCTTCGTGATAACGGATAATTTCATTCAAGCGTTCTTCTGTGGTAAATCGAACTAACTGTAATGATGCTGGGTGCATTTCTCCATGTAATCTTAAAAACTCTAAATGCTGCATCACTTCATCCCCAAAATGATGATACAGATGTTCTAGTAACTCTAGCTTGCGATCCGCAGGTAACAGCGTTTGTAGATAAGTAATTGATGGATCAATACTGCGAGCGTGTAAGGTCGTATGGTTCCAAGTATATTCGATTAAGGTTGTTCCTTTTCCAGCTTCTTGGGCAGATTTTTGATAACAAATTGTCCCGTTATACGCTTTCACTAATTCTTGAAACAGTTCTAAACAGGGTTCGGCAATCATTAAAAAAGCAGCGTGTTTTCCTTCAGGAATAATCTCTTTAAAGGCAGCAAAATAAGTGGGAACAGGAGCCGCAAAAACGGAAATCAATTTTTTAATTAAACCATCGGATAAGGCTAAAGCTTGACCAAATTGTGCTGAGGTCATAAAGTCATCAAAGCTAACAATAATTTCTGACCAAGGATAGGCAGGTGCGAGAGGAATTTCTAACTCAGTAATAATCCCATTGGTTCCATACGCATGATTAACTTTTTGTACTTCATCTCCTCTTAATTCCAGAAGGCGGGGTTCATCTTCCATTGTCACGACTCGCACGGCGTTGAGGTTGCCGCGATCGCGTAATTGTCCATAGGTAATCGAACCAATCCCACCGCTTCCTCCTTCAATAAATCCGCCAATCGTTGCGGTTCGATAAGTAGAAGGAACCATCCGTAATTCCCATCCGATTTCCCGTGCTTGTTTATCAAACGCTGCCATTTTTACCCCAGGTTCTACACAAGCTAATCCGGGTTTAATCCATTTAATTGTATTCAATTTAGACAGATCTAAAATCACTCCTCCTTCTAAGGGAATACATTGTCCATAATTGCCTGTTCCTGCACCTCGAACTGTGAGGGGAACTTGATATTTCACACAAACTTTGGCAACTTGTAAAATTTCCGCTTCCGTAGCGGGACGAATCACTAAATCTCCGGTTTTATCCTTAAGTAACGGTTGCAAAATCGGGCTAAAATGGTAATAATCCTGGGAGAGTTTTGTGACTTGGGTGCGATCGCTAATGATTTCAATCCCTGACAGTTCAGAACAAAAGTTATCCCAGTTAATTGTATTGATAGTTGTCATCGTTTAGTTTAAAGTTGATTGAATATAGATTATAGGATAGTCGCTGTTCACCGTTTGATGATGCTAATGGCTAAAAATGAAATCGTTAAGTTTTGATTAAATTTTGCACTGCGTTATGAGACCGCTGTATCCTTTTAAAAGGAATGAGATCCAAGGAGAACAGCGATGCCTTACGTTATTACAGAAGCTTGTGTTAAATGCAAGTACACAAATTGTGTTGACGTTTGTCCTGTAGACTGTTTTTATGAAGGTGAAAATATGCTCGTTATCGCTCCAGATGAGTGTATTGATTGTGGGGCTTGTGAACCTGAATGTCCAGTTGAAGCCATTATCCCTGATATAGATGCAAATGCAGAACGCTGGTTAGAAATCAACAGCGAGTATGCTCAAAAGTGGCCTAAGATTACTCGCCGGAAAGACCCACTCCCAGACGCAGATGAATATCAAGGCGAAGCCGATAAGTTCAATAAATATTTTAGTCCCAATGCAGGTGGATCGTAAGTTTTTAAGGAATATTAACAGTTTTTGAGTAGAAGCCTTGATCCCTTATTCTAGCGTTAGGGATCAAGGCTAGACAAAAGCCTGAAACCCTGATTCCTCGATTGACGACCGCAAACTGTCCGCAGTGTTAATATATGGTTTCTTTGCTGATAGGATTAGTAATTAGAGAATCAAGTCAACCGTTTTAACCCTCAGTTGGGCTTAACGGTAACAATCGCATAATTGTCTAAATTCAGATTATTTCTAGCAACCGTTTGCAGTTCTGAAGTTTGAAAGGATTGAATTTGTTCAGAATAAGTTACGGCTACTTCGGGTTGAGCAATGGTAAAA
>JBMDYE010000018.1:0-30947 GCA_048595135.1 Planktothrix sp.
TGCCATGTTTGCTCCTGTTATTTCCCGATTTATTACTTATGATGTAAAATTAGAGCCGTTTGAACAAGGGTATGTTGATACTATCTGGTCACTTCCCGCCATGCAAGAATGGGTAGAAGCCGCCTATCACGAACCGGAACCGATTATGCCATATTAACAGTCATCAGTCACCAGTCACCAGTCACCAGTGAAAAAGTTAACAGTTATCAGTTAGTAGTCAAATAACCACTAACAATTGATAACTGTAAAACTACATAACAAAGCAACTAATTACTGTAAAACTGGTGACTGTATTACTGGTGACTGATAACTGGTGACTGGTGACTGTAAAAGACTCCTGCCTTCTCCTGATAAAACTATGCGAATTTTGTTAGTGGATGATGAATTAGAATTAACTGAACCTTTGAGTCGAGTCTTGAGTCGAGAAGGGTATAACGTTGATATTGCGACGGATGGCAGTTCGGGTTGGGATTTAGCCCGTGAAAATCGCTATGATTTATTAATATTAGATTGGATGTTACCGCAAAAAACGGGGTTAGAAATTTGTCAAGCGTTGCGATCGCATCAAGACACCACCCCGATTTTATTTTTAACCGCTAAAGATACCCTGGATGATCGCGTTTTAGGGTTAGATGCGGGGGCAGATGATTATTTAATAAAACCCTTTGAATTGCGGGAATTATTAGCCAGAGTTCGAGCGTTATTAAGGCGTCCTCCGGTATTAGAATCTGCTGTTATCAATTCTAACCGTTTGCAAGTGGCGGATTTAGAATTAGACCCCGATAATCAACTCGCCTATCGAGGGGGACGGGTGATAGATTTATCAGAAAAAGAAAGTCAGCTTTTAGCTTATTTTATGCGATCGCCTGGGCAACTTTTAACCCATACTCAAATTCATCAACATCTTTGGGGAGATGGTGAACAACCGAGTAGCAATGTATTAGCCGCGCAGATTCGTTTATTAAGGCGAAAAATTGAAATCGCCGGAGAAACCCCGTTAATTCATACCGTTTATGGCAAAGGTTATCGGTTTGGAGAATAAAGAAACCCGGTTTCTGGAACTTCTGGTGGAGTCAGAGAAACCGGGTTTTTGCTACAAGTTAAGAACACAAGCCAATAATCTCGATAAGAAACCCGGTTTCTGGAGCTTTTGGTGGAGTCAGAGAAACCGGGTTTTTGCCACAAGTTAAGAACACAAGCCAATAATCTCGATAAAAAACCCGGTTTCTGGAGCTTTTATAATGAATCTGCTTTTATTCCTCCAAATAAAGCAATTTCAAATAACTTCATAAAACAATCCACATTTTGATAACCGATTTCTCGTAACCAATCACACTGTAACTCAACAGAGGTTAAAAGATTTGCCGTTTTATCGGCACGATTATAATATTTTTGATCCACTTCCTCCCGTGTTAAATCATTTCCCAACTGTTGATGATAAGCATACAGAGAATCCACAAACAATTCATCAAATAACTGTTCACCCCAAGGCGTTGCAGACGCAATATGTTCTAAATTGAGGAAAATTCCCCCAGGATTCAGTAAATCAAAAATTTCTTGATATAACTCTTTTTTGCGTTCATCGGGTTGATGATGAATTGAAAACCCAGATACGATCACATCAAAAGGCGCGTAATTCTCAATTGTTTTAATCCAATCCTTTTGACTAAAATCTTGTAAAATAAAAGAAACTTTATCAGAAGATAAATTAACTTTTTCCTGTGCGACTTTTACCATCGTTTCTGAAATATCTAAAAATACACCCTTCGCATCAGGATATTGACTTAAAATAGAACGTCCTAAAATCCCATCTCCACAGCCTAAATCTAAAAAAATATCAAGATTCGGTTGCGCTTTTCTAATAATTCTTAACAAAATATCAATTTGTTCTGCTGCTAACGGAATTGCACCCCGCACCCCTTCTAAAAACGCTTTAGAAAGTTCCGCAGTTTTCCAGACTTCATAGGTTTGAGACATCGTTAAACTATCCTAATGTTATCTCGTTGTAATTACACTGGGTTGATTATATTTACCAACAGCTTTAAATAGGTTATCATTAGGGCGTTGCAGCTATTTAGCTTTTAACGTAATCATCGTAACTTCCGGCGGACACCGAAAACGCCCCGGAAAATAAGTTCCTAATCCGCGATTAACATATAAAAGATTATTACCCACTTGATGTAATCCTGAAGCCCAATCCCAATGTTTATAGACAAAATGACAATTCATATAGGGAATCCACCGCCGTAACGGTTTAGGAATAAAACGACGAATCTTATTTCTTAACGCGGGTAATACCCCTAATTTTGGTAACACAATTTGACCGCCATGGGTATGACCGGATAGTTGTAAATCAACTCGCCATTTTTGTAAGAATTCAGCACAATCAGGATTATGCGCTAAAATAATTCTAGGAATATTTTGATCGAGAGTATCCAAGATTAATTGAGGGTGAAATTCTTTTGATCTTAAATCTCCTAATCCCACTAAAGCGAATTCAGAACCGAAGGGATAAACAACCTGATTACAAAGCACTTGAATTCCGATGTTTTGCAAGGCTTCTGTTATCATCGATTTGGATTGAGGCGTATAATGATCATGATTCCCTAAAACGGCATAAATCCCTTGTTGACTGTTTAAATGTTTTAACAATAAAGTGAGTTGATGAATCGGTTCAGGTTCATAGCTAATATAATCGCCTGTTAATACAATTATATTGGGGTGGGCTGCGTTGGTAGCGGCGATCGCTTCTTCTAATAAACTCGTTTCTAAGTGAAAACCATCATAATGAAAATCCGTGAGTTGTGCTAATGTAATCCCTTCTAAGTGGGAAGGTAGGTTAGAAATTGAAACGGTTAAGTAGTCAACCTTTAATTTCTCTGTAAACAAGGGATACATGAATTAACAATCCGTTTCTGCAATCTTCCCTTCTAGTGTAGCGCACCCTCAAAAGTAGCCAAACTATGAGAAAATTAAGCAAAAGTTAACGAGGAACATAACAATGGCATTAACTCCATCGACAATGTTAGCGTTGGGAACAATAGCCCCCGATTTTCAACTTCCTGATGTGGTATCGGGGGAAACTATCTCTTTAGCAACTTTTGAAGGTAAAAAAGCATTATTTGTGATGTTTATTTGTCGCCATTGTCCCTTCGTTAAACACGTTCAACAGGAATTAGCAAACATTGGTCAAGATTATCAGTCTAAAAATGTCGGAATTTTAGCAATTAGTTCTAATTCGGTTAAAACTCACCCCGAAGATGCACCAGAAAAATTAAAATTAATGGCTGAAGAATTAAAGTTTACCTTTCCCTATTGTTACGATGAAACCCAAACGGTTGCTAAAGCTTATACCGCAGCTTGTACACCAGACTTTTTTGTATTTGATGGCGATCGCAAATTAGTTTATCGGGGACAATTAGATGATAGTCGTCCCGGTAACAATTTACCTGTAACCGGAAAAGATATTCGGGCGGCGTTAGATGCGATTTTAACCGATCAACCTGTTAATTCTGAGCAAAAACCCAGTATTGGCTGTAATATTAAATGGCATCCTTCCTAGTAGGATAGGCTATGACCATCTTTGATCGTAGGATGGGCTATGCCCATCTTTATAACATAAAATCAATCACAATATGCAGCCCTTATTAATGCCTTAATCTGGGTTTAAAAGAGTATATTTTTCATCAAATTAGTTAATTTTTGATGGGCATAGCCCATCCTACAGGTCTTGATGGGCAGAGAGCATCGTCGTATTAGGGTCTGAGGATGCGGTGCATATCTAAACTGGGGGGTTTAACAGAAGTTTGGGATAACATATCGTGAATTTGTCCTCGATGATGGGTTTGATGATTAAAAAAGTGCATTACTAATAATTCAATCGGGTCTTCATGAATATTTCCAGCATTATTTCGATATCGAATCGTTTTCCCTAAAAAATTTTCATCTAAATTATCAAAAAATGCTTTAATTTGAGCATCTTCTCTTTGTCGGACTTGCCATAATTCCTCAAAATTGTCATAAAGAATCGTATCTAACCCCGTTGAAGCAATTTCACCTCCTGAAAAACGAGTCATCCAAATGCGATCGCCCACCAGAATATGATTTAACGTCCCATGAATACTCTTAAAAAAAGCAGGTCGAATTTGCTTACGTTCTGCATCAGTTAATTCTCCACAAGCAGAATATAATCGTTGATTGGCTAACCGATTATATTCTCCCAACATTTGAAAATGAGTAATCAAAGGATGAACCATAGATCGAATTAAGAATTAAGAATTAAGAATTAAGAATTAAGAATTAAAAGGCAATAGGCAATAGGCAGTTTTTTCTTCTTTTTCCTTCTGCCTCCAGCATAGCTGCCTCCAGCATAGCTGCCTCCTGCCTCCTTCTAACTGATGATTGTGATTCAAATCATTTTAAAACGTCAGATGGATCACAACGTTTGGATAGCTTTCTCACGGAATTAGGCTATTTGAATCACAAATAAAGTTTTCTACAATCACTTATAAAGCTATTGTAAAATCACGCCGCTTTTGTAAAATATCCGTAAAGATAATAGTATCGGGTTCAGAGGGGATGCTCATGTTACCGCAAGTTCAACTGTTACAATCTGCTCTCAGTGATATGTTTGCCCAAGCGAACGCCACAGGCCGTTTAACCCTGGCGGATCGCTATGGACTCATGGCTGCTATTTTAGATGATTCGCTCACCGAAGAAGAAAGACGCTGTGTAGATCGGCTGCTTAGGTCTGTGTATCGGGGACGCATCCAAGTGGTTGATGAACTGTCGGCTTCAGAATAGTTAACATTTTCCTTTGGTTCCATCTGGCATAGTGGCGTTACAAAAATTAGTCCCTGTTAATTTAGCATCATTAAGATTAGCATTAGCAAGATTGGCATCATTCAATTGAGCTTCTTCTAAAAACGCTTGATATAAATCAGACCAAGATAAATCTGCACCTGTTAAATTCGCTTTTCTTAACGTGGTACTGTGGAGTTTTGTATCTCGTAAATCTGCCCCTTCTAAATTTGCCTCAATTAAATTAGCTGAACTTAAATCCGCCCCTTTTAACTGTGTGCCTCTCAGGTTCGCGTTTTGTAAATTTGCCCCCAATAAATCCGCCCCTTCTAAGTCAACTTCTGCCAAATTTGCCCCTTTCAAATCGCATTGTTGACATTCCCTGGTACTCAGTAACCGTTCTAAATCCCGTTGACTTTCTGCCTGAACGGGAGCCTCAACAAATAACGAGAATAACAACACAATCAAAAGCGGTTTTAAATTAAACAAGTGGCTGAATTTCATAGGTTTGATTAAAATCTTGCTGAACAAGTCCATTTCTTGCTATTCTAGAATATTGTTCTTTCATTTCAGAAACCATGTCTGCGCCGATTAGCGCCCCTACGATCACTGCTTTTCCGATTACGGCCGTTGTTGGACAAGAGGCCATTAAACTTGCGTTACTGTTAGCCGCCGTTGATCCAGGGTTAGGGGGTGTTGTAATTGCGGGACGACGAGGAACTGCTAAATCCGTAATGGCGCGGGCGTTACACGCGTTGTTACCCCCCATTGAAGTCGTCCAAGGCTCCATTGCCAACGACGAACCTTACAACGAAACTGACCCCACCGAAATTATCCCCGCACCCTTTGTCCAGATTCCTTTGGGAGTGACGGAAGACCGCCTCATTGGTTCCGTTGATGTGGAACAATCGGTTAAACGGGGAGAAACCGTTTTTCAACCGGGACTTTTAGCCACCGCGAACCGAGGGGTTTTGTATGTGGATGAAATTAATTTACTTGATGATAATATCGCCAATTTATTATTAACCGTTCTCACCGAAAAACGCAACTTAATTGAACGGGAAGGGATTAGTTTTGCCCATGCTTGTCAACCGTTATTAATTGCGACGTTTAACCCCGAAGAAGGGCCGTTACGCAGTCATTTATTAGATCGAATTGCGATCGCTCTTTCAGCCGATGGCGTTCTCAGTTTAGATGATCGGGTACAAGCAGTCGATCAAGTAATCAATTATGCGAAATCCCCGACTGATTTTTTAAGTCAATATAATGAAGAACTGGAAAACTTAAAAACCCAGATTATTTTAGCCAGAGAATGGTTAAAAGATGTGGCAATTACCCATGATCAAGTGCTTTATTTAGTACAGGAAGCGGTGCGAGGTGGTGTTCAAGGACATCGGGCGGAACTGTTCGCCGTGCGAGTTGCTAAAGCTTCCGCCGCCTTAGAAGGACGCACCACCGTTAACGCCGATGATTTACGTCGCGCGGTGGAATTAGTGATTGTTCCCCGTGCTACTATTGTTCCACCCCCAGAAGAACAGCAACAGCAACCCCCACCACCGCCACCGCCACCTCAAGATCAATCGCAACAGGAACAGGAAGAAGAGGAGGAAGAAGAAGAGGACGACGAAGACCAACCCGACCCCCCCGAAGAAGAAGCCACCATCCCCGAAGAGTTCATCTTTGATCCAGAAGGGGTGATCCTCGATGATAGCGTGTTGTATTTCGCTCAAATGGCGAACCGTCAAGGAAAATCAGGAAGTCGCAGCATGATTTTCTCTGATGATCGGGGGCGCTATATTAAACCGGTGTTACCCAAGGGCAAAGTCCAACGCATTGCGGTTGATGCCACCTTGCGTTCCGCCGCACCTTATCAAAAAGCCCGACGGTTGCGGGAACCAGGGCGAAAAGTAATTGTCGAACAAGGAGATATTCGCGCGAAACGGTTAGCGAGAAAATCCGGGGCGTTGGTGGTGTTTGTGGTGGATGCGTCGGGTTCGATGGCGTTGAACCGAATGCAGTCGGCTAAAGGGGCAGTATTGCAACTGTTGACGGAAGCGTATCAAAGCCGAGATCAGGTGGCGTTGATTCCCTTCCGAGGAGAACAAGCGGAAGTGTTACTGCCTCCGACTCGTTCCATCGCTGCCGCCCGAAAACGCTTAGAACGGATGCCCTGTGGCGGTGGATCACCTTTAGCACACGGACTCACTCAAGCGGTGCGAGTGGGGGTGAATGCGAAACAGTCGGGAGATATTGGACAAGTGGTGATTGTTGCCATTACCGACGGACGGGGGAATATTCCGTTATCGCGGTCGTTGGGAGAACCTCCTGTGGAGGGAGAAAAACCGGATATTAAGAAAGAATTGTTAGAAATTGCCGGAAAAATTCGCGGGTTAGGGATTCAATTATTAGTGATTGATACCGAAAGTAAATTTATCTCTACCGGGTTTGCGAAGGAGTTAGCAAAAACGGCTGGGGGGAAATATTATCACCTTCCGAAAGCAACGGATAAAGCGATCGCGGCGATGACTCAAAATGCGTTAAAAGATGCGATCGGTTCTTAAAGACTGGTTCCCCATACCTTGCGGGGAATGCTGGTTTAAGGCTCTGCTTTTTCTAGTAAGATGGGTGGCAGAGCCACTATATTAGGGTTTCTAGGTTCTACCTAGAAACGAGAGTAACGAGAGTAGGTTTAGGATGCTAGGAAATACTGCT
Source organism: Planktothrix sp. (assembly GCA_048595135.1). Classification (GTDB taxonomy): domain Bacteria; phylum Cyanobacteriota; class Cyanobacteriia; order Cyanobacteriales; family Microcoleaceae; genus JBMDYE01. The sequence goes on from JBMDYE010000018.1 coordinate 7,513, forward strand.
TAAGTGTGTACTCAGGAAAGTCTCAGGTCAGATGCTCAATTGATTCGAGAAAAATATCTGAATAAACCTTTTCCTAAAAATAATGTTGCTATTATTGAAGTTCATCTGGCTGATCAGAGATCTTTGAGTGTCGGTGCAACATCTAAGGCCAAGAGTCCAGTTCCTAAACCTCAACCTAAATCACAAGGAGGTCAATTTGAACCTATTGTTGATTCTTATTCAGGTTATCTCATGGATACGGATGCTGAATATAAAGCACTTTCTGCCCTCGCAGAAACTTTAGAAAATTTAGGTAATTTACAAATTGAGGGAAAACTTTATTTATATAGTGAAAGGAATCCCTGTGAGAGTTGCCAGGGCGTGATTACCCAGTTTCAACAAAAGTTTCCCAATCTTGAAATTACGTTGTTTTGGGATTTTCCTTATCCACCTTAATCTTAACAGGAGAAATCATTAATGCCACGATTAGTTTCTCTTTATCCAGAATTTAAACTGAGTTATTCCGCAGAAATTCCCGAAAATTTACGTGATCTGATTCATAGTGTTTGGCAATATCGCTATCAAGAACTTTATGAAGATCAGGCAGATGCACCTATTTCTCTTGAACAAAGTTGTGAAAAGATTCTTGATACTTTAATAGATTATTATTCTAATTCATCTGATCTATACTTAATATGGATGGGTTTAATTTTAGGAGCATCCGTTCAACCGACTTTAACAGCTTATTTGCCGAATGATACTAGAGCAAAAATGATTTTAAATTTAGCTTTATCTCACTTTATAAGCACAAAAAATCAAATTCAGTATTATAACGATTTCAATCTCCAAGAAAAAATCGAGTTTACTCCTAATCTTAATCAGCTTAAGCAACAGCTATTCCCTAAACTATCAGAAGGAACACAAGCACTGGATGAAGCGTTAGATGTATTTAAAAATTTGCTCCAGTTAATCCTTCCGAGTCAAGCCAAAACAGCTATTTTAGAAATATTAGAAGACTGTTTTGAAGGCTATGCAATTTTTCCCGGTTCACAACACAGACGAGATTTATTTAACTGGTGGCTTTTGGATGTTGTTCCCGCAACATGGTGTTTGAAATTTCCTAAAAAAATCTATACTATTAAGGGATTAAAACGGTTTACCTCAGAGCAAGTTTGGCAACCTAATCTAAATAAAATAGATGAGTAGGATGGGCTATGCCCATCTAACTTTAATAAAAAGGAAAAGCTATGAGTAACGATATTAAAGTTCAAGCAAGTAGTGGCAATATTTTTCAAGATCTGGGCTATTCTAACCCCGATGAAATGTTGATGAAAGCTGAACTGGTGCGTCAGATTAGCGAAATTATTGCTGAACAGGAATTAACCTAGGTTGAAGCTGCTTTTAGTTAACATCAGCATAATTAGAAACCGAAGTGAAATCCGTGCAAATTGCATATTGATTGCGACCGTTTTCTTTCGCATCATAAAGGGCTTGATCCGCCATTTTAATAAACTGATCGGGGGTAATATCTAGTGATGGAATTAAAGAGGTTATGCCCAAACTCAAGGTTACATATTGATTAAAATCCGATTTTAAATGGGGAATTTTTAACTCAGCAATGTTTTTTTGAATTCGTTTTGCGACTTGAATCGCACCGTCTCCATCTGTATTCGGTAATAATACAGCAAATTCTTCACCTCCATATCGAGCGACTAAATCACAGGGACGTTTAACCGAATCAGAAATCGCTTGAGTGACCCGTTGTAAACAAACATCGCCTTCAGGATGCCCATAAAAATCATTGTATTTTTTAAAATAATCAATATCACATAAAATCAAAGATAACGGTAATTTTTCCCGCTTCAGTCTTTTCCATTCTTCATGAATATAGTGATCAAAATGGCGACGATTGGCAAGTTGGGTTAAACAATCCGTATTGGCAAGATCATTGAGTTGTTGATTGGCTAATTGGAGTTGTTGATGTAATTCTGAATGCTGAATGGCGATCGCTAACTGATTAATAATTCTCGATAAAATATTAACTTCGTCAGATGTCCAACTTTCCGCCTGTTGATAGCGATGGGCAATCAAGATGCCCCAAAGTCGATCTTCTTGAAAAATTGGCACCAATAATTCCGCCTTAACTTGATAGGCTTTCAACCATTTTTGATGCTCCGGTGGAATACCCGATTGTTCAGTTTGTTCAGCGCTCCAACTCTCTAGAAATTGTAAGGGCTGCTGATTGTGTTTTTTAAACCATTCTAAATCCTGAATCGTCAATCGGGGAATTACAGGACATTCTGGACAACAAACTTCTGCCACAACCGTACATTCAGAAACAGAGGTAAACTTAACAATAAAAACCTGCTCTGCCCCTAAAAACTGCTGTAACTTAGAGGTCGCCGTTGCCAAGGTTTCATTTAACGTTAATGAGTAATGTATACTCTGAGTAATCGAGTTAATAATTCGTTCCTGTTCGGCTTGTTTAATAGCTTGATCCCGGAGGTGATTTAATTCTAAATGAGTCTTAACCCGTGCTAATAATTCCGGTTTATTAAAGGGCTTGGTAATATAATCCACCGCCCCCAAATCAAACGCCTTTAATAGATGCTCTTTCTCATGACTCGCCGTTAAAAAAATAATCGGAATGGTGGCAAACTCTGGATTTTCTTTTAAAATTTGGCAAAATTCCAGCCCATCCATATTAGGCATCATCAAATCTAATAAAATTAAATTAGGATGGGCAGTTGCCACTCGCTCTAGGGCTTGTTCTCCCGTTTTAGCAAAGGTCAGTTTATAACCCACAAGCTCCAAAATCACTCGCAAAACTTTCAGATTTGTGATCTGATCATCAACCACTAAAATTAAAAAATCTTCTGGCTTAATCATCTCCCTGTCCCCCCCCCAATGCCCCAGAACCGTTTTCTAAAGAGTCGCGGATCACAGCAAAGCGCTCAACCGTTTGTGGAATCAAATCCCATTCAAAATCATCGATCTGGGACTTTAAAGTCTGTGCATAATCTAATAATAGTGGACATTGATGCTCCTGTCCCCAGAGAAGCAGGCGTTCTACAAATTGTTCAAGATCTTGAGTGGCTAAAGTTTTGCGAAGGTGCATCCAGGTCGTTTCCTCCTGACGCAGTTTGACTAACAAATCTGACAATTGCATCGGATTTTGGAATGCCGCTCCTCCCTTCCTCATCGGTTCCGACCTCAACCCCAAGGAACTCGGCTCTAATAATTTCCTCTGAGATCCAGCAAGACCCAAGACTTTTTTCAGTTCTGTAACAATTTGAGCGCGACTAACAGGTTTGCGTAAAAACCCTTCACATAATTTTTGTAATTCCTGTTCATCTTGAAAGTTAGAGGAAGCCGTTAAAATCAGGATCGGAATGTTCTGAGTTGGTTCATTGTGTTTCAGCAAATAAGCCACTTCTCGTCCATCTAAATGAGGCATTCTTAAATCTAAGAAAATGCAATCCAAACAATAGGTTTGAACCATTTGTAACGCTTCATTTCCATCAGCAGCAAATAAAAGATGATGGGCAGTTCCCCTAAAATACCCGGCAATTAAATCTCGGTTTGATTTTACATCATCCACCACTAAAATAGTAGCTGGATTAAATTGATTCAAGTCTTCATCGCACTGGGTCAAAGCAACCGAATGAATATTCCCTTGAGCAATCGCCACTTTCGGAAAAGAAAATTTAAACGAACTGCCGTTTCCCGGTTGACTCTCTAACTCAATCGAACCCTGCATCATTCGGGTCAGTCGTTGAGTAATGGCTAATCCTAACCCTGTTCCCCCATACTGACGATTACTTTGTCCTTGACTTTGGGTAAACGCTTCAAAAATTCGTTGTTGATCTTGAGGCGCAATGCCAATTCCCGTATCACGAATCGTAATTTCAAGACAAATATGCCCCTCTGGCGTTTCTGCGGAAAAACCCTGCTGAACTGAAATGGTAATTCCCCCTTCCTGGGTAAATTTAAGGGCATTTCCAACCATATTAAATAAAATTTGTCGGAGTCGCACTTCATCGAGTAACAGTGAACGAGGCAAGGTTTCATCCATCTGAATTCTTAACCATAATCCTTTTTCCTTCGCTTTTTGAATAAAGATTTGGCGAGTTTCTTGAATTAACGAATAAATATCCACCACGTCATACTGAATGTGCAGTTTTCCCGCCTCAATTTTAGATAAATCCAAAATATCATTAATTAACGCCAGTAAGGTTTTGCCACTGGAGGTAATTACCCCTAAATATTCCTGAGCGCGATCATCCGTAATCATAGATTGTAATAAATCCGTAAACCCTAACACTGCATTCATCGGGGTTCTAATTTCATGACTCATATTCGCCAAAAATTCACTTTTGGCTTGATTGGCTTGTTCCGCTTCTTTTCTCGCTTTTTCTAAGGCAAGATTTTTTAGCGTTAACTCTTCTCGCCGTTGAATTTCTTGTTCGAGTAAAGAAGCTTGAGCGATCGCAATTCCTAACTGAGCAGCCACCGCTTCAATTAATTCTATTTCCTCTGGTTGCCAATGGCGGATGGTTGATTCTGAGCCAGACGGGTCACTGATACAGTGATGAAGACCGATCAGCCCATTGGGTTTTCCTTGGTAAAACGTCGCCACCGCCAACATCGATTTTAAGTTCATCTCTCGACATAGGGGTAACATATTCTGTAACAACGGATCAACAAACACATCATCAGAAGCGATCGCTTGTTCTTGACTAAGAAGCTTTTGAGCATGAGGATTACCGACAATCGGAATTTCCAAATGCTTCAGGGAGGGATACCCCCCCATCAGATACTCACTGACAATCGGTAAGGCAGGGACGGGATTCGTTTCGTAAAAATGGATGTGACAGCGATTCACCTGAAAGGCTTCGCCAATTTGTTGTGCCGCCACCTGGAAGATTTGCTGCGTGTCTAAACTTTGGCGGATTTGATCGGCAATATGCTGCAACAGCAGGGTTTTCTGTAACTGGCGCTGGAGAGCCTCTTCTGCTTGTTTCTGTTGGGTCACATCTTCAGCAATGCCCGTAAACCGTAAAACTTTTCCTGTTTGATCCCGCAGGGGAAAGGACTTTGACGTCATCCAGCGAATTTTGCCATCAGGGCGAACAATCCGATAACTTTCCTCAAAACTGACCCCATCTTCTATTTGACGTTGGAGTGCCGTTGCCATGGCAGGGCGATCATCTGGATGAACCGATTCTAACCAAGATCGGGGATCACGGTATAAACTCTCACAACTGCGTTGCCAAATTTGTTCATAAGCGGGGGAAATATACAGCATTTCTCCCTGAGCCGATAAAATAAAAAAGACTTGACGAATATTTTCTGCTAATTGTCGGAATTTTTCCTCACTGTCTCGCACTGCTTGTTCGGCTTGGTAACGTTCCGTAATATCCCGGACTAACACTAAGACTTCATCATTTTCTAACGGGGCAATTCGAGCTTCTTCATAAATTGTTTCTCCATGCAAAACAAACTGATATTCTTGGGTTTGGACTTGATGGGTCAAGAGCGCCTGTTGGGCTAATCGAATCCGTTCTTCGGCAATGTCACGGGGTAAAATATCCAGGATCGAGGTTCCAGCAATTCCCGTTTCCGGTTCAATAATATGAATTCCCCCCTTATTTAACATTTCTAGCTGTAACCCATCTCGACGCATTCGTACCATAAAATCCGGTAAAGCATCAATTAACGCTTGTTTTGTGGCTTCGGCCTGTTTGCGCTCGGTAATATCAAGAATTGACCCCACCAGTTTCACCACCTCTCCCTGCTCATCGACCACAACCTCCGCCCGAGTTTCCAAATGCCGGATCACCCCATCAGGACGAATAATCCGGTATTCTCCCGCCAGGGGGATTTGATGAAAAATAGCTTGTTGAATCAAATTTTGAAATTGGTCACGATCTTCAGGATGAACTTGTTGTAACACATCCTCTAAACTCAGGGCGGTGGCTGTGGGCGCTAAACCAAAAATGCGGAAGGTTTCATCTGACCAAATTCTCTGTCCGGTTTTAACGTCGAGTTGCCAACTGCCCAAATGGGCAATGCGTTGCGCTTCTGCGAGATTGGTTTGGCTTTGGCGTAATTTTTCTTCGGCGTGCTTACGGTCAGTAATATCCATGACCGTGCCAAAGTAGCTTTTAATCGTTCCTGTGTCATCATAAACAATGATCGCCCGTCCCGAAACCCAGACTTCTTCTCCGTTGGGTTTCCGGTAGCGATATTCTAAGCCAAAGGCTCGCTTTTCTGCGGTGGCTTGACACCACTCGGCAACAATCTGGTCTCGGTCGTCGGGATGTAGCGCTCGTATCCAACCGTCTCCTAACGCGTCTGGGAGAGATAGTCCGGTCATTTCTGTCCAGCGCGGATTCACATATAAACAGTTTCCCTCCGCATCCATTTGATAAATCCCGACTGGAGCATGGGAGATTAAGATTCGGTAGCGTTCTTCACTTTCTTTCAGGGCCAGTTCTGCTTGTTTGCGTTCGCGAAGTGCCGCTTGCTGTTGACTAATATCCCGCACAATTTTAGACGCACCGATAATATAACCCGTTTGATCCCGGATCGGAGAAATGGTCAATGCCACATGAATCAAGGAACCATCTCGGTGCTGTCGGACGGTTTCATGGGTTGGGACAAATTGGCCTTGGCGAATTTTGATTAACATTCTTTTCGCCTTCGCCTGTAACTTCAGAGGAATGATCTGGGATATGGGACGACCGATGATTTCCGAGGCGCTGTAGCCAAACAACTTTTCGGCGGCTGCATTCCAACTGGTGATGATCCCATCAAGGGTTTGACTCATAATCGCATCTTCAGAGGAGTTGACAATTGCTGCTAACTGGGCAAAAGCGGCTTCCTCCCGCTTCTGTTGGGTGACATCCCGTAAAATTGTGGTAAAAATTGTTTCACCGTTGAGGGTAAGCTTGGAAATGGACGCTTCTGCGATAAACTCTTCCCCATTGGCACGCCGTCCGAACAGTTCCCGTCGTTCTCCCATCCGTCGAGCTTTACCATCGGAATTCCCAAAGGAGACAACATGGTTTGGGTGGGCCTTTTCAAAGCGTTCGGGTAAAAGCCTCGCTAAGGGTTGGCCGAGCATTTCCTGGGCTTGATAACCAAAGATCTTTTCAGCGCCTTGATTAAACAGAATAATCCGTTGTTGGGCATCAACGGAAATAATCGCATCGTTGGCAATATCGAGAATGCCGGAAAACCGAGCTTGAGCAAGTTTTAAGGCATCTTCTGCCTGTTTGCGATCGCTTATATCAATTTCTGAACCCACCATCCGGACAGGATGACCTTGATCATCCCAAAGGGCCTGTCCTCGGTCGAGAACCCATCTATAGCTGCCATCTCGATGACAAACGCGATACTCCGCACTGAAAAAGGGCGTTTGACCGGATAAATGTTGATTCAGATGTTCTTGGACTCTGAGCCAATCCTCTGGATGAACACCTTGAGACCAAGTTTCTAGGCGGTATTCTAATTCCTCACCAGCCCGTCCTCGTATGCTTTTCCATTGATCGGAAAAGAAAACTTCATTGGTTTTTATATTCCAATCCCAAAGTCCCGCATGGCTGCCTTTTAATGCTAATTGCCAGCGTTCTTCACTTTCCTTTAAGGCGATTTCCGCTTGTTTGCGCTCGGTAATATCTTCAACAATATAAGAAAAGCGAGGACGACCACTTTGAGCCATCCCAATATAGCTAACAATTGCTCGTAGCCAATAATTTTTTTGGGGGGTGAGGTGTTGGTATTCAAAGCGCACGGGGGTTCCCAGTTTTTGGCTTTGTTGGTAATAGCCGATCCACTGTTTTAAAACCCGTTCAGGCACTCCTAAATCACGGGCTTTTTGATGGGATAAGGCTTCGGTGGTTTTGCCGAAAAATTCGGCTGTAAATTGGTTATCGGATAGATGTAAAATATCATCTTCTAATAGTTCCACCACTCCCATCATCATCGGAGAGGAATCATAAAAACTATTTAAAATTTCCTGGCGTTCTAGGAATTTGGCTTCAGCAGAGGTGCGTTCTTGGTGTTCTTGCTGAAGTTGGTTTGTCCGTTCTCGAAAAGCAATTTTTAATTGAGTTTGGGCTTTTTGGGCTTCTTGTAATAAATTAGCTTGTTGAATGGCGATCGCTAAATGAACTGCCAGTTGCTCTAAAAATTCAATTTCATCGGGAACCCAATGGCGAGTTTCAGTACAATGATGGGCAATCAATAAACCCCATAACTTCTGATTGACTAAGATGGGAATCACTAAATTAGCCCGCACCTGAAACTGTTCGAGAAATTGAATATAACAGTCGCTTAAATTGCCGTTATAAATATCAGCGATTACTTTACTTTGTCGTTCTTGATAGGGCATTAGCCAATGTTGCTCAAAACATTCATCCCAAACGGTTTGATTTAAAATTGACCATTGGGGATCGGCAACAGATTCCACCATAACCTGTCCATGATTATTGGCGTTAAAGCGATAGATGATCACCCGATCAGTGTCTAGATCGGCGCGGACTTCTTCAACCGTGGTTTTGAGAATAATGTTTAAGTCTAAGGAGGAGCGAATTTTTAAGGCAATATTGAGGAGTAATTTTTCCCGATCGGCTTGGTTTAATAAACGGATCGTTTGTTGATTAACTTGTTTTTGCAGTTCTTGATTGAGTCGTTGTAACAGTTGCGCCCCTTGCTTCTGAAGGGTTTGCACTTGCGATTGCAAAATATCAATAATTTGTTGAAGTTCCCCTAAATTACTGGCTTGTAAAATATGAGTTTGGGTTAAAATTCCCACCAGTTCCCCTTGACCGTTAACGACACCTAAATGCCGGATTCGGTGCTGTTGCATTTCTTGATGGGCAACCCACATGGAATCATCGGGTTTGACGGTCACTAAAGGGGAACTCATCACCGTTTCGGCTTGAACTTGATGGAGATCAATTTGTCGGGTTTGTAATTTAATTAAATCATGTTCGGTGATAATTCCTAATGGATAAATTGCCTGATTTTTGTTTTTTTTAACAATAATAATACTGCTGATTTTTTGATCAGCCATGCGTTTTGCAATGTTTAAAATCGAGGTTTTGGCGGTTGCATAAATGACGCGGCGATTCATCACTTCCTGCACAAAACGAAACCTTAATAAGTCTGCTGGTTGTAAAATGGAACGCAGAATTACTGGGGTAATCACAGCGATCGGTTGACGGTGTTGATTGACAACGGGAAGATGCCGAATTTGATGCTGTTGGAGTACCTGAATTAGAGATAAGGGGTTGGCGAGTTCTGAGGGGTCACAAGTAATCAGGTTTCGAGTCATGACTTGGGCAACTGTCAGATGGTCTAAGGATTTCTTTTTGGCAATCAGTCGCACAATATCCCGTTCTGTGATCATCCCAATTAATCGCCGATTCCTGTCTACCACTAAGAGACAAGTGGTACAGCGCAGGGTTTCTGGGTTCTGACTCGCGACTTCAGAAGCGATCGCAACATGATGATTCGCTGAACTGATCTGGGCGAGTGCTTCTACGACCGTCGTTTCTGTTAAAACCGTAATAAACTGTTGTTCAATTGTGATCAGTGATTGTAACAATGGGGATTGAGATAAGCTATTCATAAGTGATGAACATAAGCGACCTAGAGCAGGAGATAGACGGTAGGCAGCAGAGGGTAGACAGTAGAATAATTCACAATAGATTACTGTCTTAATGAACTGAAAGACTTCTACAATTATTATTATCGCTGTTTATAATCTCAGGGGTCGCTGTAGTTAACTTTATTAATAATTAATACTTGATTGTCTTTTCCCCTCTGTTCCCGGTTCCCTGATCACACTTTAATCAGTAATCGCTTGATAGACATTTATTAGCTGTTGTCTCCCATGCAGTTTGACTCGCCCTACATAACGGGTTAATAACTGATTTTGGATATATTGCTGAGTGGCTTCACTCATTAAGATTCGACAAATTCCTTCACTATCAAATGATTTATCATAACTTTCTAATCGAGCCGCAATATTAACACTATCTCCCAAGGTTGTATATTCCATCCGTTGAGAACTGCCTAAACTTCCCGTGACGACAATTCCAGTCGCAATTCCGACTCGAATTCCAATCATGGGTTTACCTTGTTGTTGCCATTGTTGATTCAGCGATCGCAATTTTTCCCCCATGGCTAACGCACAAGAAACCGCCGCGGTCGCATCTTGAGCAATTTCTTGATCCGTCGTTCTCGGAATGGGAACACCAAAAACAGCCATCATCCCATCCCCCATAAATTTATCAACTACTCCATCATATTCAAACACAATATTTGCCATCGCCGTCATATATTCATTTAACCAGGTCATGAGCATTGCTGGTTCAATTCGTTCCGCTAAGGTACTAAAGCCTTTAATATCACTAAATAAAACCGTTGCCGTCATTTTCTGCCCTAGAATTTCCCCTTTTTGTAATAAATCATTGCGATGTTCCCAAATGGTTTCGGCAATTTTCGGGTTAACATACCGTTGGAATAAACTCATCACCATTTTGCGGTCTTGCCGTTCAACGTTCGCAATATAACCTGTAATGAAAATTCCCGATCCGACTAATCCTAATAAGGGAGGAACTAGGGGAATCCACCAGCCATTTAAAAATAGATGATAGGAAATAAAAATTAAACTGCCACTGGCTAAGATTAAACAATAAATCGCCCATCTTGTCCCGCTATAGCTCCAAGCCAAACTGGTTCCGATACTTGACCAAACCAAAATCCATAACCATTCAACTTGATCAGAAAACACATTAATTAAGCGTCTTTGATCTAAGGCACTACTCAAAATTTGGCTGGCAATATTAGCATGAACAATCACGCCAGGTGTGCGATCATTAATATTAAATTGACTACTACTATAGGGGGTGAAAAATAAATCATTTAAACTGGGGGCTATAGGGCCAATCATCACAATGCGATCGCGCATTAAATCCGAGGGAATTTTATTTTCTAACACATCCATCATCGAAACGGTTTTAAAATTATCCTCAGCACCCCGATAATTTAAAAGAATTTGATACCCCCCCTGATCCGCCCGAACATAAGCACCATCATTGCCTGTAAATCGAACAAATTCGGCTTGTCCTAACTTAACTTGACTCGATTCGGTCATTTCGGGCTTAATGCCTTTTGATTCTAAATACATTAAGGCAACTCTGGCTCCGATATTGAGAATGGTGGGGCGATCGGGTGGTTTTACGGATAATAATGCGCGTCGAATTTTCCCATCAGCATCAATGATTAAATCTGCCGCTCCCACTTGATTTTTATCTTTTAAAATCGGAGGGGGTTCAATCGAATGACGATTTTGATCATCAACCACTTTTTCTACCCCAATTAAGATCGGAGTGGTTTCAAACACTTTCAATAATTCTTCATGTCCCGGTTGAACGGGTAAATTTCGATAAATATCAAGTCCAATGGCGATCGGTTTTTGTTGATTAATTTTTTGAATTAATTCTGCTAACGTTGCATCGGGGATCGGCCATTGCCGAATTTTTTTTAAATCCGATTCATCAATGGTAACAACCACAATCCGGGGGTCGGCTGGTTCCAGAGGACGCCACCGCACAAATTGATCAAAAATTGCCCAATCTAACAGTTGTAAAAAACCACTACTTTGTAAAACAATAACGGTAATGGTAATAACCGGAGTTAACCAAAAATAACGGAAAACCTTCAGTCCCTGCCAAAAAACTTGCAGTCTTGAAGCATGAAGTCTGAACACGCTTCGTTTTTGTTTCATAACTCCATACTTCATGACAAGCCAAACTTAATTAATTGCCAATAGAATCAACAAAAGATTGATTGGCAATTGCCTCTAAACCCACCGATTGTAAAAGTTGTATCCACTGGGTTTTTAACCCTTCATCATCCGGTTGATTTTGCCGCAGTTGAGCTAACGTGGTGACCGTTTCAAACCAAATCCCATTTTCTGCATAAATTTCAGCTTTTTCTAATGGGGTGGCGGCTTGAAGTTGATTTTTCAAATCCGCATTTGGTTCGACTCTTTGAATTTCGACACTGATAAAAACAACGGCGGATTGTTCTTGAGGGGTGAGGGCTTGACAGCGCACCCCAAATGACCAGCGATAGGTTTTGCCAACTTCTAAATCGGGGGTTTCTTGGGGTAGTTTGACCGCCACAATTCCAGGTTGTTGGGGAAGAGATAAATTCGTTTGATAGATGTCGTTATTATTTTCGTCCTTAAGACTAAAGGCGGCTTCTGTTGCGGGAAGTTCAGGAATATAGAAAAAGAAGGTCGGAGTTGCCGCAACCGTTAACCCTCTCATCTCCAACCGCTTTGGACGATTCGCCTCTTGTTGGGGTTGTTCAAAGGCGGGGACTAAGGCCATTAAGGGGGGATTGAGGGTTTGGCTCCGAGTTGGACATAGACCCCGCGAACCCCCACCCGCCGTGCGTTGGGGCATTCCTTCCCCTGGGGGCGGTTCAAACGCCATACTGATTTGCAACGCTTCAGAAACGGGGAATTCAGCCAGAACAGGGGTTTTAGGAACCAGTGTTATCCCTAGCGCCACCAACAGCGAAACACTAATTAGGGGTTGAGGAAAATTTTTACAAAGCATCATCACAGACGTCTCCTATGAACATCAAGCCATCGTTAAGTGGGAGTTTGAACATCACTCGAAGGCACATTAACCGTTTACTTTTACAATACTAGGAGGAGACTACAGGGTTAAAAATGTAACTAATTTTGTTACCTTTACTCCTGAACTTGTTAGTCTAGAATCAATCAGTTACAAGCGTTTTGCGCTAGAAATAATGCTGAATTTTTTTAGATTCTAGTGTATAGATTGTTTCATCTGTTCCCCCTAGACTTGACTATTGTGATCGATGCACGAATACTTTAATTTTAGCAAAGACTCGCTCAAAGTCCCTCAATTCATCCATGGGGAGGTCAAGGGCAAATCTCAGGAGTTGACTAAAGCCAATTTCCAACTAAAACAAATGGCGCCCAGTAGTAAGGATCTTGATATTTCGGCTGTTGTAATAATTTTAACTGAGCCCGACGCAATGCTTCGGCTTTGCTGACTTGCTGGCTGGCGAGTTGTTGATAAAATTCCGTCATCAGTTCGGCGGTGGAGACGTCATTGACTTGCCAGAGGGTGGCGAGGGTACTACGGGCGCCTGAACGCACCGCCACACCTGCTAACCCCAGGGCGGCGCGTTGATCTCCGGCGGCGGTTTCGCAGGCACTTAAGACTAAGAGTTCAACAGGGTTGCGGGTTCCCTGTTCTCGACTGCGAAGCAATTGATCTAAATCTTTAACATTAATGCGCCCATCCCAAGTTAATAAAAAAGTTTCTTCGGCTTTTGAACTAAATTGTCCGTGGGTGGCTAAATGAACAATGGGAAAATTGGTTTTTTGAATTAGATTTTCGATGGCTTTCTGAGTAAATTCTTGATTTAATAACACTTGGCTGGGTAGTTTAGCTTGAATTCGTTCCACTTCAAATTCAACGGCGGGTAAGGCAGAAAATCCTTGACGAGCTTCACTTAAGCCAACGGTTAAGGCTTTAAGTTGGTTAGATTTTAAAGCCCGTGGCGCGAGCAGTTTCAAACCCGGAGTCAGGGAAATATTATAATTTTGAATGAGATAGTTTTTGCCATCATAAAGGGCAGACATGGGTAAATTTCGCAAGGAACCATCTAAGACAAAGGCTAAAGTCGTAATTTGATGATTTTTTAACGAATCTTCTGCTGGGGCAATCAGCCAATTATACACTTGTTGAGATAAGCTTAAACGCTGTTGCGTTGAGAAAATCGGGATAAAAGATTCTTGCAGTTGACGAACAATTTTTTGAACTTCCGGTTCAGAAATAGGGGTAGAATAGGAAAATAACGATTGTCCGGGGATGGAAACAATGACTTCTAAGCGATCGCTTAAAATAATCGGATAAATAATCGCGGCTTTGGGATCAATTTCATCAATGGTTTGGGGTCGAATCTCTTGATCTAAACAAGCTTCTCTAAAAAAGTTATCTAATTCTGCTAGTTGTAAAGATTCGATCAGTTCTCTGGCTTCTTGTAAATTTTCAGGACTAGAAGATTGTAACATTAAATCCACTAATTCCCGATAAACAGGTTCGACGCTTTCTCGGAAGGAGAATTGCACATCTTGGTTAATGGCAACTAAATCTTTCCGCAGGGTTTGTAAGGTATTGACGGCTTCTCGATAAGCAGCGATCGCATCGGTTCTTTTTGCTTGTATATTTAAGACTCTTCCTAGTTGCCATTGCCATTGATAGGAAATATCAGCCGCTTGGATTGATTGCGCTATTATTAACGCTTTTTCTGTTAGTCTTTGTGCTTCTAAAACTTGATTATTTTCTTCATATAATTTTCCCAAACTTCCCAAAGCATAGGATTCAGCACGAGGATCTTGCAGAAGTTGAGATTGTTGAATTGCGGTAATTAAAACCTCAACAATCGGTTGCAAATTCTTAGACTTATTAGGATTAAAGTTTTCGTTATTTTCAATTTTAATTAACTGATTCGCAAAGTTAACCCCAGCATAAACGGAACTGCGACTAGGAGGTAATTGGGCAAGATTGCTTTTCAGTTCAGAAACTAACTGTTCAGCTTCAGCTATTTTATTGAATTGAATATATAAACTTAATAAATTCAGTTGAGCTTGGGTTCGAGTGAGTAAATGGGGGCTTTGTTTGACCGCAGCTTGATAATTTTCCAGGGCTAAATCTAATTGATTATTCGCTTGATAAGTATTGCCTAAATTAAGATAAATTTCCCCTAAAGTTTGAGAATCATTCAGAGATTGAGCTAAGTCTAAACTTTGTTGTAAACTACTTTGAGAATCGATAAAATTTCCGACTCGTCGGGAAGCGTTACCTAAATTCAGTAACGCGGTGACTTTCAGGGGAGAATCCGGTTGAGATTTTAGGGTATTATTAACCGCTTGTAACGTGGTTAATGCTTGACGATAAAGACCCAACACTTGCAAGGCGGTGGCTTGATTAATTTGGCTTTGCAGGATTCCTAAACTATCTCCCGCTTCCGTATAAAGTTGGGCGGTTTGTTTCCAAGTGGCGATCGCATTTTCCGTTTGTCCTTTCGCCAGTTGCAGTTGACCTTGAATGGTTAAAATTTGAGCTAAAATTAACGGTTTTTTCGGATCAGATAAAGAGGAAATTAACGCTAAACTTTGGTTTAATGTTTCTTCCGCTTCCTGCCATTTTCCCAATTGTTGCCAAACTAAAGATAAGTTACTGAGGGCGATCGCTTGATTGAGGCGATCGCCTTGTTCAGATAATAACACAATTGCCTGTTGCAAGGTGTCAGCGGCTTGAGTATATTGCTGATTTTGATAAAGTTTTTTTCCTTGTTGTAGCAGCGAAAAAGGATTTTGTTGCACCAGAGATTCAGTTTGATTTTCAGCAGGGTTTTGAGCTTTGGTAAAATCAGCAACCAAAACATAACTCAAAATCAAAGGTAAAATTCCCAAAGTGGCTAACCGCTTGATTAACATTTTTCCCTTTCCTGCTCTGGTATTTATTTATTTTACTATTTACCAATACAATTGGCATCTAACAGGAAATACAATTGATTTTGATAAACAGTACAACGGTTTTTGGCTGCTAATAGAACCGGAGGTGTTTTTCCTTGTAATTGTTCTAAGGATTTTTGAGCGAGATCCGGCCATTGTTTAAACCAGAGGTTACGGGTCATATAGTCGGGGGTAAAGGCTTGTTGATCAATGATAAAATAATCAATTCCATATTTTTGAATAAATTGTTGAACAGTGGAAAGATTAGAACTATATTGAGTTTCAATTAAATCAATGATTCTAGGGCGTAGTTGTTGATAATATCCGACTTGATAGGGTAAAGCGTGTTCCCAAGAAACCAGAACAGAACGTTTAGCAAAAATCGGAATATTATCTGCTTCTAAAGATAAAGAAGCAACGAGAGTGTCTTTGGGTTGGTTCTGCAAAAATTGATAAAGATTTGGATCAGAACCTTTCGTATAAGCCGTCCGAGGAAAAGCTTCTTTCCAGACTAAACTCGGATAGGCAATTAAGACAAAACTAATGATTATTGTTAAGGTTAAGGTAGTAAATGCTCTAAGTTGAGTGGCTTGTAAAATTGCATCTAATAGAATCATTAAAACCACAGCAGCACTTAACGCCATAATGATTCTGAGGCTATGGCTTGTATAACGACTGGGTAAAAATAACTTGAATAAAATCAGATGGGCGGTAAAATAAACGGTAAATGAAGCAATTAATAATTGCAGCAGAATAATAATATCTTTACTCACCTTTTGAACTAAAGGAAATTTTTGTGGAAATTGAAGAATAATCGGCAATAAAAAGCCAAGAGCAACTAAAGGGGGATTGAGGGAAAGACGAACCCCACTGCGGCTATTTTTCATCCAAAAATCCCAAGAATTATCATCAAAAAAGGCAGTTCTACCATTTTTTAAAAATTCCGGTAAGGTTCTGGCTTCTTGACCGCTAATTGCTGGCCCAAATTCCGATGTTGAAAGCATATAAGGCAAAATCACAGCAACAGCAACGACCAAACCAACTCCCGTAATTAGATAATCTTGACGATTTTCAGACCATTGCAGTTTTCCATTTTCCCAAGTCATCAAACGTAAGATTAAAGTGGGAACTGCAACTAATAATAACGGCCCATAAATATTACCGAGTAACGCAATGGAAATTCCAACGCCTAGCCAGGAACGTTTTAAGAGAAAATACAGAAATGCGAAAAAAGCGGGATAAGCAAAGCCGCTACTAACCGCCGTTGTTAATTCTCCCTGTAACCACAGGTTTTGATTGAGTAATAAAGTCCCGATAAATCCAACGGTCGGAATGGGTAAAAGTTCAAGACAAACGCCAAAACAAAAAAGGGTTGTGATCAGTCCTAAAATCCCCGGTAAAATTTTATTGAGGACTAGGGGATTAATTCCTAATGTTGCCATCAAGTGATAAGTTCCACTGACAACAGAAGGAGTAATGGATTGATAAAATTCTGCTATAATATCATTCGGAAATAAGTCTGGATCAACAAAACGTTGCATCCAAAATAAATGTTGTCGTCCATCATCCATAATCAAATATTCCCCACTGAACGCTTTTAGAAGGGGGGGAATGGCAAAGGTAATGCTAAACATTAAACTTAGGGTAAACCAGAAGATCATCCGGGGGTTGAAGGGATTCTTTTCTGGGGTGGTTATAAACTTTTGCAGGGAGTTAACTAACATTTAAAAATAATCCAAAAAATCAGATATAATTGTGCATCAACCCAGAATTGAGGGTTCATCCTCTCAGATAATACAATAGCCTGAGAAATTCAGGGATCTAAAATCATGTATCAACGAAAAAGTGTGGTGGAGTGGGAGTTAACGAAAGCGATTAAAACGGCGATAGAAGACGCCCAAGGGCTATCCCTTGTGATTCCGGCTTATAATGAAGAAGTGGCGATCGCAACCGTTGTGGAAGGGATGATTCAACTGTTAAAACCGACGGGTGATCAATTTGAAGTGATTGTGGTTGATGATTGTTCTAGCGATGAAACCGCCTCGAAAGCAGCGGCGGCGGGTGCAAAAGTGATTCGTCATGCGAGAAATCGGGGTTATGGGGCGTCTTTAAAAACCGGAATTCGTAAAGCAAAATATGGATTAATTGCGATCGCCGATGCGGACGGACAGCATGATTCTGAACAATTAGCAAGTCTTTTAGTGGCGTTAGGAGAGGCAGATGTTGCCATTGGAACGCGATATAATTCCCCAGTTCCCTTTATTAGAAAACCGGGTAAATTAATCTTAAAATGGGTAGCAAATTGGGTTACAGGTTGGAAGATTCCTGACTTAAATTCGGGCTTACGAGTGATGCGACGAGAAGCGATTTTAGATTGTATGCACCTCGCCCCCGATGGGTTTTCTTTTAGTACCACCACCACCATTGCGTTAATTCATAGTGGATTATTAATTCAATGGGTTCCGATTCAAATTCATCAACGGGTGGGTCGTCCCAGTTCCGTTAAAATTGTGAGAGATGGATTAAATACAATTTTATTAATTATTAGAATTGTGGTATTGTTTGCCCCGTTACGGGTGTTTATGCCTGTCAGCATATTTCTGATTATTTTAGGCTTAATTAGTACCATCGCCGGAATTATTATTGAACAAAATATTGCCGACCGAGATGTGATTATTTTATTAACAGGAGTAATCGTCTTTTTCTATGGTATTCTAGCCGATCAATTATCAGCTATTCGTCGAGAAATGAAACGGTAGGATGGGCTATGCCCATCAATTTTTGATCTTTCCTATTCCCGATTCCAGATTAAACATGAATCATCTAAATAGTTCTAACCGTAAAACTGCCATTATTTCTATTGATGTCGAAACGGACTGGGGGGGAAGACTACCCGCTTCAGCAGACACCGTGTTAGGGGTAAAAATTGGATTACCGAAAATTTTTGAGATCTTAAATCAATATCATTGTCCCGCAACATTGTTTGTGAGTGGGGAAATCGTTCCTTATATTCAAAAAGAACTAGAAATTTCAATTCAAAATCAATTTGAAATTGCTTCTCATGGGTTTACCCATCGCCGAATGCCTGAACTTTCAGCAGCAGAAATTCAAGAAGAATTAACTCAATCTAAAGCTGTTTTAGAAGCAGCAACAGGACAAACTGTGTTAGGTTTTCGCGCCCCCCAAGCTCGAATTCCAGAGGGGTTATATTCCTATTTAAAACAAAGCGGTTATCATTATGATTCTTCTGTATTTGCAGGGAAAATGCCGACTCGATTTCATAACGAAAATGTTCCGAATTCTCCCTATCTTTTAGATAATATCTGGGAAATCCCTGTTAATAGCTTACCGTTGATTCCCTTACCCATGGGATTACTTTGGATGGATTTATTTAATTTATTATTCATTAAATCCTTAACAACCGTTTCCCCGCTACCGAATTTTATTCAAGTGTATATGCACCCCTTTGATTTTATTCCGGCTTATTCTGTGGATACAGTTTCTATTCCCGTCGGGGCTAAATTATGGTACAGTCGCAGACAAGGTTCTGCGTTACAAACGTTAAATCATTTACTCAATTGGTTACAACAATTAGGGTATACTTTTGTAACCGCAGGAGAATTAATCAAACCAGATTCTACTGAAATTAATGAAACAGTTGCAAACTATTAAAATAGCGGTTATTGGTTTAGGGTATGTGGGTTTACCTGTGGCGGTTGCTTTTGCAGAACAGTTTCCAACCGTTGGATTTGATATTAAACAAGAACGAGTCGAAGCGTTACAAAAAGGGATTGATAATACAGGAGAAATACCGCCGGAAGTGTTAACCGCTTCTTCCCTAAAACTTACTAATTCCCTTAACGAGATTGCCGATTGTAATTTTTATATTGTCGCTGTTCCTACTCCCGTTGATACTAATAATCAACCCAACTTAACCCCCTTAATTAAAGCGTCTGAGGGAGTAGGAAAGGTTCTAAAAAAAGGGGATATTGTTGTTTATGAATCAACGGTTTACCCTGGTGTAACAGAAGAAGTTTGTGGTAAAATATTAGCAGAAAAATCAGGTTTAAAACAAGGGATTGACTTTAAATTAGGCTATTCTCCAGAACGGATTAATCCAGGGGATAAACACCATCGCTTAGAAAAAATTGTTAAAGTGGTGTCTGGAGAAGACGAAACCACATTAGACATTATTGCAACAATTTATGGAAAAATTATTGAAGCGGGAGTGTATCGCGCGGCTTCAATTAAAGTGGCGGAAGCAGCGAAAGTGATTGAAAATATTCAACGGGACTTAAATATTGCTTTAATGAATGAATTAGCGATTATTTTTGACCGTTTAGGAATTCGTACCCAAGATGTTTTAAAAGCGGCGGGGACGAAATGGAATTTTTTACCCTTTACCCCTGGGTTGGTGGGGGGTCATTGTATTGGCGTTGACCCCTATTATTTAACCGCAAAAGCAGAACAATTAGGTTATCATCCCCAGGTTATCTTAGCAGGAAGACGCATTAACGATAGCATGGGAACCTATTTAGCTCAACGGTTAGTTAAACTATTAGTTCAAGCGAATCTTCCAATTAATCATGCGAAAGTTGCCATTTTAGGATTAACCTTTAAAGAAAACGTCCCCGACCTCCGCAATAGTCGAGTTCCCGATATTGTTAGCGAGTTAAACGAGTTCGGAATTGACCCCTTAATTCATGACCCCATCGCCAACCCCCTTGTCGCTTACGAAGAATATGCTATTAATTTAGTAAATTGGTCAGATTTATCAAATCTGGATGCTTTGATTCTGGCTGTCCCTCACCAAAGCTACTTAGACACCCCCCTTGACCAACTGTTAGGATGTTTAGGAGAAAAGGGAGTTCTGCTGGATGTGAAGTCGGTTTTTAATCCCAAATTCATCCCATCTCATATTAATTACTGGAGTTTGTAGGGAGAAAATGTCTAAAATTTTAGTAACAGGCGTTGCTGGGTTTATTGGGTTTCATCTGTGTCAACGGTTATTAGACCGAGGAGACATTATTGTTGGGATTGATAATATTAATGACTATTACGATGTTTCCCTGAAAGAAGCGCGACTAGCCCAATTAAAACACCGAGAAAACTTTACCTTCCAAAAGCTCGATTTAGCAGACCGAAGCGGAATGGAACAGTTATTTTCTGAAGGCAATTTTGAACGGGTAGCGCACATGGCTGCACAAGCAGGGGTGCGTTATTCTCTGAAGAATCCTTATGCTTATCTTGATAGTAATTTAGTGGGATTTTTGAATATTTTAGAAGGATGTCGTCATGCTAAAATTCAACATTTAGTGTATGCGTCCTCTAGTTCGGTTTACGGTGCGAATAAGAAAATACCCTTTTCCGTTGAAGATAATGTGGATTATCCGGTGAGTTTATATGCGGCGACTAAAAAAGCCAATGAATTAATCGCCCATAGTTATAGTCATTTATATCAGATTCCTTCAACGGGATTACGGTTTTTTACCGTTTATGGCCCCTGGGGTCGTCCTGATATGGCGGTGTATATTTTCACCAAAGCGATTTTAGAAGATAAACCGATTGATGTGTTTAACTTCGGAAAAATGCAACGGGATTTTACCTATATTGATGATATTGTTGAGGGAATTATTCGAGTTTTAGATAAAACCCCTCAACCCGGAGATGAACCCCATACCACCGCCCCGTATAAAGTGTATAACATTGGGAATAATCAACCGATTGAACTGTTACGGTTGATTGAAGTTTTAGAAGAGGCTTTAGGAAAACAAGCGATTAAAAACTTCCTTCCCATTCAACCCGGAGATGTTCCCACCACCTACGCCGATGTGGATGCGTTAATGCAAGATGTCGATTTTAAACCCAATACTCCCATAGAAGTCGGTGTTGGACGGTTTGTTGATTGGTATCGTTCTTACTACAACGTTTAAAACAGTCACCAGTTAACAGTCACCAGTCACCAGTCACCAGTTAATAGACGGTAATTTTTAGAAAGACTAACTAAGAGGGAGTAGTCATAAAGTTATGAGTAAAGATAGTAAGGTTTATGATAAAGCCTACCCTTTTGCTATTCGGATTGTTAATGCTTATCAATGGTTAGTGAAGGAACATCAAGAATATGTGCTTTCTAAGCAACTTTTGAAATCAGGAACATCTATTGGTGCTAATATTGCGGAAGCGAATGGAGCTATTTCTCAAGCGGACTTTGCAGCTAAAATATCAATTGCCTACAAAGAGTGTCTTGAAACTAAATATTGGCTATCTCTATTGCAAGATACAGGCTATCTTTCCCAGGAAGCTTTTGAGAGTATATATCAAGATGCAGAAGAAATTGCTAAAATTTTATTTTCCATTCTTCGTTCAACCCACAAGTTTAACCGATAAGTCTTAACGAGTTCGGTTATAACCGTCAAACTGCTGACTGATGACTGATAACTGATAACTGCTGACTGGTGACTGATAACTGGTGACTGGTGACTGATGACTGGTGACTGGTGACTGGTGACTGGTGACTGGTGACTGATAACTGCTGACTGATGACTGATAACTGGTGACTGGTGACTGGTGACTGTATTAACCGTACTGTTTGATACGGTAGATACAACCTCTGGGAGATTGAGGAAAACATTTACAATTCGTTACGATAGAGTCATTAAGAAAAGGTAAGCGTCAGTGATTCGATGTCAACTATGAGCCAAGATAAAATATATGGCTTTTGATAAATTGACACCAGCAAATCTGACCATTAGGAGGTAGCCAAAATGAATGGCTCTATACGTGTCGGTAATCTGTTTGGAATCCCATTTTATATTAATGTCTCCTGGTTTTTGATACTGGGATTAATGACCTTAAGTTATGGGGGTAGCCTAGCGGTTCAATTTCCGCAACTCGGTTTAGGAGTGCCTTTAGGATTGGGTCTCGTTGCAGCATTACTATTATTTGCATCGGTTTTAGCCCATGAATTAGGACATAGTTTTGTCGCCCTGAAACAAGGAATTGATGTTAAATCGATTACCTTATTTTTGTTTGGTGGATTAGCGAGTTTAGACCGAGAAGCTACCACTCCCGCAGGTGCCTTTTGGATTGCCATTGCTGGGCCCCTCGTGAGTTTAGTTCTGTTTGGAATCTTTACTTTAATCAGTTCTCAATTCGCGTTAGTTGGGCCGTTTGCTGCCATTGTGAATCTGTTAGCTTATATTAACTTAGCATTAGCAGCCTTTAATTTAATTCCTGGTTTACCTCTTGATGGGGGTAATGTTCTTAAAGCCATTGTTTGGAAAATTACGGGGAATCAATATCAAGGAATTATCTCTGCGAGTCGAGTTGGTCAAGGCTTTGGTTGGTTAGCGATTTTAATCGGATTCATTCCTTTATTCACCACCGGAAGTTTCCCGAATTTTTGGACAATTCTAATCGGTTGGTTCCTGCTGCAAAATGCACGGGTTCTGGGTCGAGATGCCTTCTTAAGACAGGAATTGTCTGCATTTACGGCGGCGGATGCGATTGTTAGAGATAATTTAGTCGTTCCTGAACACATCTCTCTGCGGCAATTTGCCAACGAATATATTATCGGTAAACCCGCAACGAATCGATTTTTTGTCACCAATTTCAATGGAGAATTAGTGGGAGGAATTGAAGCCAATGACTTGAGAAGTATTCCTACCTCTCAATGGCCGTTAATTCAAGTTCAAGCGTTAATGAAACCCCTTGAACTCTCCAGAACTGTTGAAGCGGAACAATCGTTACTGGATGTTGTAACGTTATTAGAACAAGAACAACTGACTGAGTTACCCGTTGTGCAAAATGGCGCCATTGTCGGATTAATTGAAAAATCCTCCATTCGTCGCCTCTTAGAAGAACGTTTACAACC
>JBMDYE010000019.1:0-7458 GCA_048595135.1 Planktothrix sp.
TAATTATGCTAATCAATTTTTGAATTTTTGTCAAATTTATTACACGGCTTGGGCTTAATCAAGAGAGATCGCGCTCTACACCCCAAAACCCCGGTTTCTCAAAGAAACCGGGGTTTTAATCCCCACAGGTGATCTAATTTATAAGGTTAGTGACTCTACCTAGTGGGCGTAAAGCGATCGCATCCATTTCTCAACACACCCGAAAAAAGAAGAAATACAGACGATAGTTATAATTGCATAGAGATTTAGAATCCTAAGATTGTTCAATTTTATAACTTTTTAAACTCATCCCAATCCAGATCTAATTGTCGGATAATTTGCCTCAAAGTCCCCAATTTTAAATCCTTATTTCCCCAATCAGGAATCGGTACGATTGTCCCCTTATTGGGATTGTACCATTTTCGATGAGAACCACCACCTCGCCTTGGAATTTCTTGGCATCCCATTTGTTTTAATTTTTGTGCTACCTCTCTATATTTCATTTTGTACCAATGGGAATTAAACTTTCTGTCCACAGAATCATATCTTCTCCTATCGGTTTTAAAACAGCAGGTAGGGGTTGGTTTAAATCTTGATAGGCTTCAATTAAAGCTTGTAAAGCATCGGATACATTAGGAATAACGTCTTCTAAAGTATCAGCTTCAGTAATTAAATTGGGTAACAAAGGACAAGTAATTGTATAACCGCCTTCGGGTTGAGGTTCTAATATTAAGGGAAGTTTATAAATTGCATTCATCAGTTAGTCAACTTACTTTGATTTTATTGTATCCCTTGTTGGGGGAAAAGACATTATTATCAAAAGGCTTTAGCCCATCCTACACCGCAACGTCAACGCATTCAAAAAATTATTGAACAACGGTTAGGTACACCCCAAAACCCCGGTTTCTTTGAGAAACCGGGGTTTTAATCCCCACAGGTGAACTACCCTACCTAAAGGTAGAACCTCAGCGATCGCATCCACCACTTACTCTACCTAAAAATCGGAGAAATGCTGATGATAACTGACATCCAGGGTTTTCTGCTCTTGAAGAGGTTGTAAGTTGCAGTTTTTGTCCAAGTTAGTTACATTAGTTTACATAAAGTTACATCAAGTAAAACAGGAGTAACAACCATGCAAAACCAACCTATCACCTCTACTTCTACTGATTTAGAACAACAAGAGCGTAACCGTTGGGACTGGGGATTTACCCCGGGTGCTGAAAACTGGAACGGTCGTTTAGCAATGATTGGTTTTATTAGTGCTGTGATTATCGAAGTCACTTCCGGTCAAGGTTTCCTGCACTTCTGGGGTTTGATGTAATGGGAGGCTGAGGAGCAGCACAATTTCCCACTACATCAATAAAGCGACCAGAAGCGTTAAACCGGAAAACTTACCGGATTAAGCAACAGAATTTAATTCGCAAGAAAATTATAACAAAACTTGAGGGTAAGTTAAAGTTACTCTCAAGTTTTTAATATTTGTTAATATAAGGGGATTGGTGCAAACTCATCAGAAATACAACGAACGCTAGAATACTTGGAGTTTTCTGATGGTAAGAAACTATGGAACTGGCTGAAGTAGAGAATCTGAAAAAATGGGTTCTTTTGAGAAATTATTTAGAGGGGTTGATGAGTGGCGAAGTTGGGTTTAAGGGCGGCTAAAATTTCTGGATCGGCATGGTTTTCGACCCACTGAAGTAAACTTTTGGGGGCAATATTTAAGCGAACAATGAGACGCAGCGTAGACAGAGGAATTTGATGTAATAATTGGGACGATTCTGAACACAAAACAGGAAACCGAGGATTACTCAAAACCGCTTTCGGAAACTCATTGAGTAACTCAATTAATGTTTCTCTGGGAGTGTTGGGGTTGGTAGCAACGAGATGGCGAGTTGCCACATCTGCACTCATCCCCAACTCTTTTAAAACTTCCGCAGGGGCATTCGGATTATTAGCAACCAGTCGAGCCAGTTCGATACTGTGTTGAGCCAGTTCGACAAGACGGGTCGATGAAGTTTTCACGTTAGCAGCTTCTTGTTCGCGAATGATGCACTCTGGTAAGATCATAATGTCTTAAAAACCTCATCCAAAAGATAGATATTGTGTTTACTCTTCAGCCGGAAGTTTAGATTTAATCTGCTCAACAAAGGCTTTATGATCGGTAACAGGTTTAGGAATATAACCATCGGCTCCACTTTGGGCTAAAAATTGTTCGCGATCGCCCTGACTGGCAAAAGCAGTAACTAAAATCACAGGTAAGTTGGCAGTAGCGGGGTTGGACTTCAGCAGTTGAGTAATTTTGATCCCATCCATTGCTTTGCCTTGGTAGTAGCTATTGGTTAGGGAAATATCCATTAAAATTAAGTCGGCTTGTTTGCTAGCTGCCATTTGCATCACCGTTTCCACATCTTCTGTATGTTTGGCGGCTAACCCTCCCCGTTTGGTCAAAATCCGTTCAAAAACTTTCCAATTGATTTGATTATCTTCTACCACTAATACAGTTTTCATCATCACGTACCCCTTTTGAGAACCCAATTAATCTGAATCCATCTACTCTTAGTGTGTTCGATTTCTGCAAAAGCGTCGATAGGGATAAGTTCAGGACTTTAGGACGGTTTTCCCCCTAGCTATTAAAAACTTCTGAACCCGTTAGGATAGAAAAGGATAGAAAAGTTCAGGTTAAGAGAGGAAGCGAAGTCAGAAGCATTCTCTAGGTTGGGTGTAGCTTATTTAGAGGTATAGCAGAAGGCAGGGGGCAAGGGGCAGCTTCTAGTTTAAATCAAACCGAGGACAGACAGCGACAATCTTCTATAGCACTACCCATGACAGTTCGCACAATTTTAAATTCTGGAACCCTCCCACAGCTTTGTGTTCCCTGTAAATCGCAGTTCCGCTTTGCGTAGCACTAGATCACCTCGGTTTGAAACATTCACTTACATTGACATTAACCCTAACGCTTTTCTTAATAGCGCTTGGTCTGCCAATTTTGCCGATAAACGACCTTTTTCTAAATCCCGAATCCAACTTTGACTTTTTCCCGTCATTTCGGCTAAATCTCTTTGACTAATACCTTGATTTTTACGGGCGGTTACAATTTGTTCTGGTAATAGACTCGACGGTTCTTTTAACTTCAGTTTTCGATGATTGGAGGCGGGTTTTTTATTGGTTTTAGTTTTCGTCATTCGCTGTTCCCAATCAGGAGGAAGTTCAAACCATAAAATCCGCGCATTCATTAACAAATTCCATTTCCCACGGGGACTAGCATCAGTAATTCGGGTTTCATTACTGCCATCTTGAATCCAAAATTCAAGGGCAGCATCTGCATCGTCAGGAAGTTCTGCTAATTTAGCCCATAACGGTTGAATTTCCGGAGGATAAGTCACCGGATCAAAAACAGGTTTTAATCCGTAATGATTTAAACATTCTAAATCACTTTCAAAGGTTCTTAATAGTCGCTTGCGTTCTTCTCGTCGTTGGGTGGCTAAGGTGACTTTTTCTTCTCCGTAGGCAACCCGCATTAAAGTGGGTACGGTAATCCGTTGTTCTTTGCCCATTTTCGTTTTAAATAAAAGCCACACCATCATCCGGGCTGCCCCTTCATGTTGTTGCCAAATACTCATGATGGTTGTTAACAGTGATCGCGGCAAAATCCCATATTGATAAAACGCGGTTCGATCTTTACACCCTTGTTGATTCAGAAAATACTTCGCCCAAATTCCGGCTTTAATTCTGAAGGTTAAACCGACCAGATATTTACACCCCATCTCATCTTCTTGAAAATGATGTTGAATTTCCAATAGATGCCACAGGGGACTATTTTCTACAGAAATTTGATTGACTTTTCCTTGTTTCGGCCAGTTAATAGAAGCGACAATTAAGCAAGGTTGCACCGCGATTTTCCGAATTAAGGACAATTTAGTGGCTTTACTTAAGTCCTTGCGTTTATCGAGTTCTAAATATTTCTCAATTTGGCGATCGCTAATCAGAAACTCTTGTTCCCAAGGCTGATCTAAAGTGGTCGCATACGCGGCATAAATTAAGTGCATACAAGCCGCTTTGATGTCTAAAGATTCAATCGATATTGCGGCTTGTTCCTCATAAATGGCAGTCCATTCATCATCAAGCTGATCGCTAATGCGTAACCGAATCTCGCCCCGTCCTCCGTTGACTGACTTCTCATAATAGGGTTGCTTAGTCTCATCGATTTTCCAATCTAATGATTCTCGCTGGGCTAAGACGTTGCACAGTTCCCACATCACCATTGAAGAAGCAAAGGGGTTATTCTTTCCATTCGCAAATAAGGTTGGACTGGTGACAGGTCGAACTTCTGCTTTATAACGCCCCTTTTTCGGTTCTGAGGGGATAGGACAAGAAATCGGACAAGAATCTAAACATTGAGCTTCATAATTATAGTCTTCGCAATTATTACAAAGACTCGGATCGATCCAATAATTATCGTCCTCAGTTTTAATGGCACCCGTGGGACATTGTGGACGACAACTATCACAGGCTAAACAATTGCCAGGAATTTTATAAACCATAAACGAATTTTGAATCTAGGGTACTGGGAATACTAGCTCAAAGTTCTAGTCTATTTTTCTGCCTACTTTAATCAAAAAGATAGGATGGAAAAATCCAACTCAAGTTATCACTTCCGGTGAAGTGCTGAGAGGAAACAGAGGATTAATCGATTGTTCGCCTCTAACTCTAAGAGCAACTTGGATTGGATTTTTTCTAAAATAAGCAGTTCTGATGCAACTTACTGTTCACAGCAAGCATTTTAGCTTCTACCTATAATTAGAGCTAATCTAGCGAGGTTATCCAGCATTCCTTAAAACTTTATTAAATTGATAAAAGCCCAGATTTGTTTTTAGTTTTACGAATAAAATAAACTAACTTGATCAGTCCTAGTGATTGATTACTCACTGTTGATAAGTTTTTTCTAGGATTGTAAATATTTGTAAAATTTCTGAATCTTAACTTAATTATCCCTGAGAAAGGGAAACAGGAAATTGTTGAATGACTCCGATAGGGGCAAATGTTTGTTCTCCAATACCCTAACAATTCTTTTCCTGTTTCCAATCCGTTTAGAGGTTTTAAAGATTTAGTTTTGCTCATGGGGGGCATGAGTGTGGCATTTTTTGGGACAGACTCGCGAACAAGCTTCGCAGCCAATACAAAGATCCCCATTTACAATGGTCATGACTTTGCGTTCAAATTCTTCGTCTTCATCATCAACAAACTCGCCCTCTTCATCTAAAGCCCGCAGTCCTAACACACCCCGTCCGCAAACTTTTAAACATCTGCCACAACCGAGGCAAGTTTCAAGATTAATTTCCGCAACAAATTTAGGTGTCCAGCTTGTACCACCTCGCGTTAATCCTGTTAAGGATGACATAATTTTTCCTCTCAATTGATCATGTAATTCTACGTTTATTTTAATCGATTAATCTGGGTTCGTAAAGAAGCAAAATATACTTTTTTAAGATGTTTTTATTTATTTTTATCTTAGATTAAATCCTTAAATTAATGCTATAGATGAGCCCTAAATCCCACGTAGAGACGTGCCAATAGCCTACGGCATGGCTCCGCCCCGGCACCTCTCTACAGAATACGGATGCGTAGGAAATATTTAAAGTTTTATATTAAAATCTCAACGGAAGCTAACTGTTAGTTGTTAGCTTTCTTAAGATATTATTCATCATGAAATTTAGGATTAATTAGAATGACTACGGGGACAAGTTTCTAAGTCTTGGGTCGTGAGTTCAATCGCGTTTAAGGGAACCCAGGTATTAACTTGTTCTAAATTAAATCCAACCGTTAATAAATCTCCAATTTGCATCAGGGGACGACGAATTAAAATCGGGTCTTCCACCATTAACGCTAGGGCGGTTTCTTCGTTTAATTCGCTGGGGATAATTTCACCAGATTTAACACGGGGTGCCGTTACATTAAACCAATCTTTGACCGATAAAGATCCAAAAAAAAGCCGTAATTGTTCGGGAGTCCAGGGCGTGGTTAATAAATTATGAGCTTCTACAGAATGACCTGCTGCGATTAATAATGCTTTTTGTTTGGTATTATTAACACAACCGGGTTTTTCATAAAAAATCACATGAGCCATTACCCTCTCCTTTAAGAATTACAAACCAAACGTTTAACTAATAGATCGACCACTTCATGGGACTCCATGCGATTGCAGTAAATTTTTTCCTTATTGGGAATAACCACAATATTAGGAGCTTTAGAACAGCGTTTTAGGCATCCGGTGTGTTGAATTTTGACGTAATTTTGAAGTCCGCGATCGCCTAATGCAGTTTCTAACTCTTCAGAAAATTTTCTTCCTCCCCGTTTCCAACAGCCCGACTTTTGACAGACTAAAATTTTGGCATTGTGTTGACAGGTGGGTTTTTCGACCTGCTGTTGAATGGGTAAACAGGGTGATAATTCCAGGGAGCTTGAGTGAATTTTATTAACGTGATACGCTTTAAATTGAGGACGATCCGCTTCTCGCTTTTGTTTGATTTCTCCCCAAATTTGAATCCAATCTCCAGGGATTAAAGTTTGGCTATAACGTTGTCGTAACTCTTTAGAAAGCTTAATTTTTAGGTCATCATCTTTAACGGCAATTCTTAAAAATTTGAGTTGACCCTTGCGATCGCTAAAAAAACCCAGAAACTGTCCTTGAAGCGTAAAAGGCGATCGCTTTTGAACCTTAGATATGCTCATTATTAATTCCCTAATCAGTAATAAGTTGTAGGGGCGAAGCATTCGGTAGGTAAATTATCGGTTTTTATCCTAAATTTTTGCCCGAATGCTTCGCCCGTACCCAGTCATCAGTCATCAGTAATAAGTAATCAGTAATTAGTAATTAGTTAGGAGTTTTTCTGCCTTATGCCTTCTGACTCCGTACAGACGCGCCGGGGCGGAGCCATGGCGTAGGCTATTGGCGCGTCTCTACTTTTAAGCAAGGCGTTTAGCTTCTACTGTTTGGGGGAGTTTGATGGGTTCTGCTAAATTAGCAATTTCTAATTCCCAACCATTGGCTAAGGTTAAAATTTTCCCATCAGTGCTGAGTCTTTCCTCCACCACTTCTTCTTCCAAATCTTTCTTAGCCACATAAACAATTAAATGACCATTGGTATGACGACGTAACATAACTTTCATGACATTTACTCCGCAGATTCTAGTTCTTTACTTTGACAACCAACCACAAAACCTCTTTCCAAAAAATGCACGGCATAAATGTAAGAAGTTTGTAAATACGTCCCAATACTGACGATGTAACCGACTTCGCCTTTTTTAGCAAGGGTGGCACCAATATCTTGACCTGGAAATGTCCCATCATTGCGAAGTAACTTACGCGTTCTAACTTTTTGGGAAATTTCAAACATGGGGGGATCATTTAATTCAAGTTCACCGGACTTCATAACTGGTTCTCCAACTAACAGCTAAATTAACTAATTCTTCAGTCGTTAA
>JBMDYE010000020.1:0-1516 GCA_048595135.1 Planktothrix sp.
ACTGCAAGTTCCCACTTTCGTTAGAAGTCTGTTATTTCTAATTTAGATAATTTATTGAGTGTGTGAGGAAGTTCGTGTCAGTGCAAAAATTTCACAGTCAAAAACCCGTGCAGAAACATCATGCTAAACCGTCCCTGAGAAAATTGGCAGCATCGAGTCCAGGGCGTTGGCTTGGACTGGGTTTAGGCTTAACAGGAGTTGCCATGATTTCGGCAACCGCAGGAGCATTGTTAGCGGTTTCCCTATCCACAACCCCCCTATTACAGCAAAAATTATCCCCTGAAGAAGCGGCGGTCTTTTCTCAAAATCAAATGGCCACCACCAATATGCGGTTGCCAGAACTAACCCGCCCTGTGAATATTTTAGTCATGGGAGTGAAGGTCTTAACCTCGGATTTGGAAGATCAGCCACACCCTGAATTGGGCTATCATGCCTTAGTGAATTCCTTCAAAGGGTTGTCGGATACAATGTTATTAGTCCGCTTTGATCCGGCTAATCAAAAGTTAAAAGTGTTATCGATTCCCCGTGATACTCGGACGTATGTAGAAGGTCGGGGAATGACAAAAATTAATGATGCGAATTATTATGGTGGCCCCGCTTTGAGTGCCAAAGCAACCAGTGAATTATTAGGCGGTGTGGGAATTGACCGTTATGTTCGGGTGAATGTTCAGGGGGTGGAAAAATTAATTGATGCGATGGGCGGCGTAACCATTTACGTTCCCAAAGATATGAAATATCAAGATGATAGTCAACATCTCTACATTAATTTAAAACAAGGGGAACAGCATCTGAGTGGGGGGGAAGCCTTACAATTTCTTCGCTTCCGTTATGATGCGTTAGGGGATATTGGACGGGTACAGCGCCAACAAATGTTAATGCGGGCGTTTATGGAACAGGCATTAGATGTTAGTACCATTTCTAAGCTGCCTCAATTTATGTCGATTATTCAATCTCATATTGACACAAATTTAAGTTTAGAAGAATTAGTGGCGTTAATGAATTTTGCTGCTAAAGTTGACCGGGAAAATGTGGAAATGTTGATGGTTCCGGGTGAATTTAGTGATCCAAAATCCTATAATGCTAGCTATTGGCTACCCGATGCCAATCGGTTAGAAAATTTAGTTTCTCAACATTTTGATTTTGGTCAAAATGTCTGGCAATTTGATAATATTGACCCGAAAGATTTAAGAATTGCCCTTCAGGATAGTAATGATAATTCTGAAGCAATTGATGGGTTAGTGACCTCCTTAAATGAACAAGGATTTTGGAATGTTAAAGTCTCTAAACCCTGGACAGAACCCTTAAAAGAAACCCGCATTGTTGCTCAAGATGGCGATACCAGCAGCGCTGAAGCCGTCCAACGACAGTTAGGGTTTGGTAAAGTGGTGGTGGAAAGTACGGGATATTTAGAATCCGATATTACCATTCAAGTCGGACAAGATTGGCTGGAAAAATACGCCCAAAAACAATCTTCTGATTCCCCGGAAAAAGCGTATACACCCTCCAGAAAACAAGA
>JBMDYE010000021.1:0-7926 GCA_048595135.1 Planktothrix sp.
TTAATGGCGGCGCAGGTATCATCCGTATCCACCAAAATAAAATCGTCGATATATTCTTGACATAACCGAAAGGTTTCTTCCCCCACTTCACGTACAGCGACCCCATCCGCAAATAACCCCACTTGCGATAACTTAATCCGATGTCCGGCTTTCAATGATTGCGACATGGCATCCGCATCCACAGGTTCAACGCCAATAATTTTAATTTCAGGACGCAATCGTTTAATATAAGCGGCAATTCCTGAGATTAATCCCCCGCCCCCAATCGCCACAAAAATCGCATGAATCGGTTTTTGATATTGTCGTAAAATCTCCATCCCAATTGTTCCCTGTCCCGCAATCACATGGGGGTCATCAAAGGGATGAATAAACGTTAATCCTTTTTCTTGTTCGAGTTCTCGCGCATACCGATAGGCTTCATCAAAGGTATCGCCATATAAGACTACTTCCCCACCCCTGGCTTTGACCGCATCGACTTTCACTTGGGGAGTCGTGACAGGCATAACAATAATCGCTTTTGTTCCTAAACGGGATGCTCCCAGTGCTACCCCTTGAGCATGGTTTCCCGCCGATGCAGCAATTACCCCTTGGGCTAATAAATCTGGGGGAAGATGCGCCATTTTATTATAAGCACCCCGCAGTTTGAAGGAAAAAACCGACTGCATATCCTCTCGCTTCAGCAACAATTTATTATTCAAACGTGCAGAAAGGTTTGGTGCGACTTCTAGGGGGGTTTCCTGAGCAACATCATAAACCTTGGCCGTCAGAATTTGAACTAAATAATCGCAAAGCATAGGGGTTTAGCAGATTGGATTAAAGCGGATAGGATAATCTTACTATAGAAACGATCCAATTTAGTCTAAGGTCGGAATAATTTAATTTTTTGGACTCAAAAAATAGCCCGATTATTCTCAAAGATTATTACAATTTTGAATCAACCGCCGGAATTTACTTAAAATTAAATGAAGAAATACCTTGTTGACGGCTTAGAAAAGAGCATAAGGATTTAAACTCATGCCGAAATCAATTATTGAGTTAGTGGATCAGTTACCGACTGATAATATTACTGTTAAAGCGTTAAACGCACTGGATACTTTATTACCGAATCAATGGAATAATTTAACCGGGTTTGACAATAGTATTCGCAGTTTGACGGGGGAAAGTGATCCGCGCATGATTCAACGAATTAGCGATCGCGCGATGGCATTATACCACGATCCAAAACAAGGATATCAAACCGCCCTAAACTTATATCAACTCATTGATAAAGCCGACGTAGCAATGGCAACCGCCGCCTTAGCCAATAAAGTCGGCGAAAAAATTAGTTTCCTAGCTTTTTTAGGGAATATTACCCCCAAAGCCGATTTAACCCAAACCGTTGATTTAGGGTTAAAATTAATGGTGGAAATCATCGCCTTTTGTCAACTCAATGGTATTCCACAACTGAACCCACAAGCCTTTGTTAATGCGCTAAATACCAACTATCAAGGGGCGGCTTTAATGCGAATGAGTGCCTTAGTTTGTTTAGATGGACTGTTACCCTTGGGGCCAGATTTTATCAGTAAAATTCATCAAAGTATTCAAACCGTTAATTTAAGTTGGATCAGTCAAAATCCCGTTTTTCAATCCATTAGTAATTTTATCCCAGGTAACAGTCCAGGGGAGAAAGTGGGATTTATTGATCAAAGTGTTAGTACCGCCCAAGGATGGATGAATAACTTAATTACGAAAACGGGAATTACCCGTGAGTCTATCTCTAATAGCTTAGGAAATTTTATCCAAATTGCGGATGATAACTTAGACTTTGTGGCGGCTTTTATTGATCAAACCACTAACTATTATGAGCATACCGGAACTCAAACCGTCGCCCGTAAATTAATTTTAACCGCTTATGAATCAATTAAAACAGAAAATCCCCATCAAGTCACCGCAGGTTCTTCCCAAACAGTTCCTCCTGTTTCATCTAATTTAACCCAATATACCGTTAATCAAAGTGTTGAAGTTTGGGATGAAGAGGAAGAAGATTGGTATGAAGCAACGATTAAAAAAGTTAAAGAAAACGAATATTATGTTCATTATGTGGGTTATGGATCTTCTGACGATGAATGGGTGAATGAGGAAGATGTTCGCACTCGTAATCATGAAGAAACCGATGATCATGGGTATGCAGTGGGTCAAAAAGTAAAAGTCTGGGATGAGGAACAAGAAGAATGGTATACCGGGATTATTCAAAAAATTGAGGGGAATCAATATTATGTGCATTATCGGGATTATGATTCCTCCTATGATGAGTGGTTAGATGCGGATGAAATTAGTTAATTAATTATATTTAGAGAAACGGGATTTTTGGCTGATAAACCCCCCACGTAGAGACGCGCCCAGGCGAAGCCATACCGAAGGTTATTGGCGCGTCTCTACACAAGACAGGGATGCTGTACAGTTTTTCCGATTAAGCCACCCACAGATGTTGAGCAAAACGGACTGAGAAACTAATCAGTAAGTAGGTAAAAAAGACTAGAGTTGCATATCCTAAATACCGATGGCGAGATAAGAAAAATCCCAAGGCTAAACTTAGAGGAACTATCCCATAAGCTAACCGAATTAAGGAAATAGTTCCCCCAGAAGCTAATAATAACCCTAAAGCGGAAAACCCATAAAGAACCGCCACTAAACTTAACGCTCCGTGGAAACGCCAGAGTAAATAACCCCCGCCTAAAATAACGCCTGTATTCAGTAACGGATCACCGGCAAAAAGCCATAAAATTAAGAATAAGGCAAAGTAACTTAATTCTAGTTGAGCTTGACTGAGTTTATGTTGATATCGCCATAAGAGATAACCACCTATACAGATTATTATAAAAATTAAAGGGTGTAACGGATCGGCGATCGCTCCTTTTTTCCAATTATAAGAACCAATGATAATCTGCATAAACATTTTTAACCATCCCTGCCAATCAAACCCCGTTTGACGTTGCCATTCGGTATGTTGAACGGTAATATAGGCAATAGGATTATGAAAATGAATCCAACAATAAAAGCTATAAAATAACACCCCACAGCCACTTAATAACCCTGAAATATAAGCAATAATTGGTCGCTTTTGTCGCCAAGCCGTTAATAGAAAAGCAGGAATTAAAGCGAGTCCCGTGATCCGAGTTGCCGTTGCTAACGTTCCCCATAAAATAACTTGTGGATATTGTTTAAAATCAAAGGATTTTAAAGCGGCGGTACTGAAGAATAAAAATAATCCTTCCGTATAAATGACTGTACCAAATAACGATAACGGACACCCAGCTAAAACTAAAGTAACCCAACGGGCTACTTGAGCATTATTCGTTTGTTCAACCCAGTGATAACATAAAATTAATGCCCCTAAAAACGCTAAATTATTAATCAAAACCCCCGCTACTTCAAACGGAAACCCTAACAGCATTAATAATTTAATCAATAACGGAAATAAGGGAAAAAACGCAACATTTCCTCCGGCTTCTCCCGTGTTAATTCCTTCATAACCCAAAATCGCAATCTTTTGATATAACTCACTGTCCCAAGCCGAAAATACGCCCCAACCCCATTCCGCTTGAATGCCATTTGTCCCTGAAGGAACTGGAAAAAGGGGGGCAATTCCGAATAAAGCAATTAGAATGACAGCCCGACTTAATAACCAGGTGATCACAGCAAATCGAGTCCCGTTAGATTGACAATAGGGCAAAACTGTGTTTATAAAATGCTGAGATTGTTGTTTAAAAAATTTGAGTTTCACCTTCATATTTACCTTAAAAATAGGGGGTTTTCTCACTCAAGAAACCAGATTTTTACATTTATTCTAGTTTTGATAGTTTACCGCAACTTCAGCAAAAATTTGCTGTATTTTCAATTAAAACTTAGAAAATTAAGCGAATTTTAGATGAATTGATCAATCAATCAGGTTCTATCTTTTCATCTCATCAGTGTTGATTAATTTTGACGCAGTTAGAGACATTTACCTACCCTAAGTCAGAATGAACACTGATCAAAAAAATGGCAGATCCGACTGGACTATGCTAGAAGAATAGATATAGCAGTCAAAGCAGAGATTAGAACATTGATGAAGGTTGTGAACCTGAATTATCAAGTATTTTCCTCCTGCCTCTTGCCTCCTGCTATCAGGGATAGAACCTGTTAACAGCAGTTCTGATTCCTATAAAACCTCGATTGTGCCAAAATGTCTTATGCTTTTTAACGCCACTCAACTATTAATTGATAACTTTGTTGAGCAACTGCGATCGGGTTATCATCACACCTACGGTCATTTTCAATCAGATTATGGGGATATTGTCGCTTGGGCGGGAAATATGGCATTAGAAAATATTGCCAATAGCGATGCCCTTTATCATGACATTGAACATACGATTATGGTAACATTAGTCGGTCAAGAAATCCTAAGAGGAAAACACATTCGCGAAGGCGGAGTTTCTCCCAAAGATTGGCTACATTTTATTATTTCCTTAGTCTGTCATGATATTGGCTATGTGAAAGGGGTTTGTCGCCAAGATCGAGAAGGTTGGTATGCAACCGGATGTCAGGGTGAAATGGTTAATTTACCGGCTGGATGTACCGATGCCAGTTTAACGCCTTATCATGTTGATCGCGCTAAATTGTTTATTGATGAACGCTTTGGCGGTCACAAATTGATTGATGCTGAAATCATTAAACAGAATATTGAACTGACACGGTTTCCCATTCCTCAAGAATCTGATCATCAAGATACCGCAAATTACCCCGGCTTAGTGCGGGCGGCAGATTTAATTGGTCAACTCAGTGATCCGCGTTATCTCAAAAAAATTAGTGCCTTATTTTATGAGTTTGAGGAAACGGGATTTAACCAAAAAGTTGGGTATAAAAATCCTGGAGATTTGCGGAATAATTATCCCAAATTTTACTGGAATGGGATTTATCCGTATATTCAAAATGGCTTAAGCTATTTATCCTTAACTCAACAAGGTAAGCAAATCCTCGCCAACCTTCATTCTAATGTTTTTGTCGTGGAACATGACGCCGTGATTCATGAAACAGTTGCGGTGTAAGTTTGTCCCCATTAATCGGACAGTTTGCGATCGCTTCGACCCCAAAAGTCAAACTTGAAACCCCATAAAACTTTACAGGGTCATCTACCCCTAATTCTGATAATCTGTTATAAATAATTTTAAGTTCGGTGGGACTGAGGAAAGACAATGTTTAGTTTGTTGTTCCTTAATCCCCCTCTAACGCCTTGATAAGTTAATTGGTGATTAACTGATATTATGAATTCTTTCTTATCGCCTACACAAAACCGTTTATTAACCTGGCTATTAATTTTAGTCGTCGCTTGGTTAACCCTGCATTTTTTAGGATATGTTGGGGAACTGATCAGTATTTTAGTCACCTCTGGATTAATTGCATTTATTCTCAACTATGCCGTTGCTAAATTAGAACGGTTGATTCCCCGCGGAATTGCCGCTACATTAGTTTATTTAATTGCTGCCATTACCTTAGTCATTGTTGCCTTAACCATTGTTCCTCCCTTGTTCAACCAAGGACGACAATTAATCACTCGATTACCGCAATTAATTGAATCAGGACAACAACAATTAGCTGAATTTCAACTGTGGAGTGTAGACCACAATTTACCTTTTGATGTCGGGATCTTACAACAACAACTTTTATCCCGCTTACAAGGAAATGTAGAAGCGATTCTATCTCGCAGCGTCGGGTTAGTCGTCGGCACATTTAACTGGTTTTTAGAGTTAATTTTAATTTTAGTGATTGCCTTTTATATGTTGCTGGATGGAGAACGACTCTGGAACCTATTAATTACCATTTTATCACCCCAAGTTCGAGAGGTTCTCACCTTTTCTTTAGATCGAAATTTAAAAAAATTCGTTCTCGGACAAACCCTACAAGGAATTTTTATGGCTTCGATTTTAACCGTTGCCTTTTTATTCCTAAAAGTGCCTTATTTCTTATTATTTGCAGTTTTTATAGGGTTAATGGAAATTATTCCCTTTGTTGGGGCAACATTAGGCATTGGAACTGTCACATTAATTGTTGCCTTTATTGATTGGTGGTTAGCGGTAGAAGTTTTAACCGTTTCTGTCGCCGTCCAACAGGTGAAAGATAATATTGTTGCCCCCCGCATTATGGGGGACTTAACGGGATTAAGTCCTGTGATTATTTTCTCTTCATTGTTATTAGGCGGCAAAATAGGGGGACTATTAGGATTTATTTTAGCGATTCCCCTCGCTGGCGTCATTAAAAGTATTATAGAAGTCGTCATTGATCCCACGTTACCCCCGCAAACGGGCGATTTTTTCTATAATCCCCTAACCGCAACGGTAACACCTGAAGAACAACCGGAAACCCCATCTTTAAGTGAAAAAGAACGCTTAAAAGTTTAAAATTTAAAATCAATTCTATCCCCTTATCTTCTTAAATCTATGAAATGGTGGCAACGACTCAAAACGAACCCTTTAGCACAGTTTGGCATGGGAATTTTACTGGTCTTTTATATTATTGTAATTGCAGCAGATTTTGTGGCGCCTTACAGTCCCTACGAATCTCAACTTGATGGGTCTTTACTACCCCCAACTCAAATTTATTGGTACAATCAACAACAACAATGGATTGGCCCCCATGTTTATCCGACCACGCAAGGCCCTGTGGAGATTGAAACCGGAAAACGGCAAATTAATGTAGATCGAACTAAACCCAGTCCGATTCGTTTATTGGTCAAAGGAGAACCCTATAAACTATTAGGAATTATCCCCTTTGACCGTCATTTATTTGGGGCGGTGGGAGAAGGGAGAATTAATCTTGTTGGAACTGATGAACAAGCCAGAGATCAATTTAGTAGAATTGTACATGGCAGCCGCATTAGTTTAACAATTGGGTTAGTCGGAATTTTAATTTCCTTTCCCCTGGGTCTGTTAATTGGTGGAATTTCTGGTTATTTTGGCGGCTGGATTGATACGATTACCATGCGATTTGTTGAAGTGTTAATGACGATTCCAGGGTTATATTTATTAGTGTCATTAGCCGGGGTTTTGCCCCCCCAACTGAGTAGTGCCCAACGATTTTTACTGATTGTGATCATTATTTCTTTTATTAGTTGGTCAGGGTTAGCACGGGTGATTCGCGGACAAGTCTTATCGATTAAAGAACAACAATTTATTCAAGCGGCAAAAGCAATGGGGGCAAATCCAATCTATATTATTGTGCGCCATGTTCTCCCCCAAACTGCTACTTATGTGATTATTTCTGCCACATTATCAATTCCCAGTTTTATTATTGCGGAATCCGTATTAAGCTTTCTAGGATTAGGAATTCAGCAACCTGATCCGTCTTGGGGAAATTTACTGTCCTCGGCAACCAACGCCTCTATTTTAGTGTTACAACCTTGGTTAATTTGGCCCCCAGCACTTTTAATTATTTTAACGGTTTTAGCCTTTAATCTCTTAGGAGATGGCTTAAGAGATGCCCTTGATCCCCGTAGTATTCAACGATAAAATCATGATCAAATTATTCCCCCTATCTTCGGTATTCAGTTTAGGATTAATATTAAATGGTTCTGTCCGGGCAGAATTCAACCCCAATGTCCCCGTTTGTTTCCTAGAAACTGCAAGCGGACAACAAATTAATCTAACTCATTTATGCGGTCAAACTTCCCCCAAAGCCGCCGTTTCTTCAAATTGTTCTGGGGAAGTTACCCCGGCGGCTTTACCCCTAACGAATGTTAACTTTAATGGTCAACTTTTAACAGGTAAAATCAAGAATCAAAGCTGTCAAACCCTTAAATATATTAAAGTCAACTATGAAGTCGAAGACGAGGGAGGCAATATTATTGATAATGGCTTTATTTATGCCCAACCCTTAACTTTACAACCCGGAGAAACCGCCACCTTTCAAGGT
>JBMDYE010000022.1:0-11110 GCA_048595135.1 Planktothrix sp.
CAATGATGCTAAACTTCTCCATCAAGTTTACCGGGAAGGAATGCTCCGACAAGCCTCCCGTGATCCGATTATTCGGACTGCTGATTTACCCAATCCTTACGATAGTTCAATTCTGACCCAACCGGCTTACAGCGATCTCAATCTCCAGGCTCCCCCCGATTTACCCATCGGCAATCGCTAATATAGCAGGAGGCAGGAGGTAAATGCTGGCTAATTTAGGAGCAGCACAGCCCTCTTATCTGTCCTAACAATTGTTTCTACTGCTATATAAAAGTTGAGCTTGTTAGATGATTGGATGATCGCTAATCTGTTTTAGGGAAAAAGGTTAACTTAATTGCCTTTTTCCCTCAAATTAATGTCAAATTCTAACTTTTAACAATTATTGGGTTATGTCTTCTTCTCCTGAATTTTATATTATTAAACGTCCTAGCGGGACTTGCGATATTGTTCCGAGTGATCAAGTTTCTGAACAACAAGATCAAACCATTGTTCAACAGTGGGGGCCGTTTGATTCCCCCAATGAAGCGATCGCTCGTCGTGTGGGACTAATTCGCGCCGGAAAATGTCAACCGCAATAATCACAAGTAGGTTAATTGGAGAAGCACTTGATTTATAGTTCAGTTTCCATCGTTCTTAGAAATTGTAGGTTTACAGATTAAATTTACTATGATCAATATCACCCTTCAAAACTTTGATGATGACCTAAAAAATCGCCTGCAACAACGAGCCGAATATTATGGGCGTTCTATTGAAGAGGAAGCTAAAGAAATCCTCCGCGCTGTCTTGACAGGAAATCCTACCGAACCCTTAAATCTTGCCTTAGCGATTGAACGGCGATTTTCTCAGTTTGGCGATTTTGAACTCCCAACAATTCCTAGAGAACCTTTGCGGGAACCTCCTAATTTTGGAGAATTATATGATAGTCCTTGATACTAATGTATTGTCTGAACTGATGAACTCTAAAGGCTCCTTAGTCGTTCGTCAATGGGTCGCAGCACAACCCATCAATAATTTTTTTACCACAACCATCACTCAAGCTGAAATTCTTTATGGGATTGCTTTATTACCCCCTGGAAAACGCCAAACTGAACTGGCTCAAGCTTCTGAATTGATGTTTGCTGAAGACTTTGGGGGGCGGATTTTACCATTTGATGAAATAGCAGCTATTGCTTTTGCTAGAATCGCTAGCAACAGAAGACGAATGGGTAAACCCATCTCCCAAGCGGATGCTCAAATTGCCAGTATTTGTTATACTCGGCAAGCGACTCTGGCGACTCGAAATGTTTCTGATTTTGAAGGCTGTGATATTACAATTATTAATCCTTGGGAATCTGACTAAACTCACGGAAAACCAAAACTTTTCTGATGTTGTCAAACACAATCAAGATTAACTCCACAGTCTCCATACCTTGATAGCTGCGACTCAACCAACAGCCATAACCCCACCTCCCCAACCCCCCACCTCAGAATTTTTGACCGGGCTTCTGGTTGAATGTAACAAGATGTAACGTATAATCAGGAAAAACGTTAAGAAAACATTCACAAGGGTTATCGATGCGAGTTGCGATCGCTGGAGCCGGTTTAGCGGGGCTGGCTTGTGCCAAATATCTGACCGATCTCGGTTATACGCCCATCGTCTTAGAACGGCGGGACGTATTAGGGGGAAAAGTCGCAGCCTGGAAAGACGAAGACGGCGACTGGTACGAAACAGGCCTACATATCTTCTTCGGTGCTTATCCGAATATGTTGCAGTTGTTCAAAGAACTCAACATCGAAGATCGCCTGCAATGGAAAGAACATTCCATGATCTTCAACCAACCGGAAACACCAGGAACCTATTCACGGTTTGATTTTCCTGATATTCCCGCCCCCTTCAACGGCGTGGCGGCGATTCTCCGGAATAATGATATGTTGACCTGGCCGGAAAAAATTCGGTTTGGCTTAGGATTAATTCCGGCCATGATCCAGGGTCAAAAATACGTCGAGGAGATGGATAAATACTCGTTCTCCGAATGGCTGAAACTCCACAACGTTCCGCCACGAGTCGAGAAAGAAGTGTTTATCGCCATGTCTAAAGCTTTAAATTTCATCAACCCCGATGAAATTTCCTCAACGGTGATTTTAACGGCTTTAAACCGTTTTCTCCAAGAAAAGAACGGCTCTAAAATGGCATTTTTAGACGGTTCACCCACCGAACGTCTGTGTCAACCCTTAGTGGATTACATCACAGAACGGGGCGGAGAAGTGCGCCTGAATGCTCCCATTAAAGAATTTTTACTCAACGACGATGGAACCGTCAAAGGCTTCTTAATTCGCGGACAAAACGATGCCCCCGATGAAGTCTTAACGGCCGATCTCTACGTGTCTGCCATGCCCGTTGATCCGCTCAAGGTGATGTTACCCCAACCTTGGCGTGAGCAAGATTATTTCAAAAAGCTGGATGGCTTAGAAGGGGTTCCTGTGATTAACTTGCATTTGTGGTTTGATCGCAAGTTAACAAATGTTGACCATCTCTTATTTTCCCGCTCTCCGTTACTCAGCGTCTATGCCGATATGAGTAATACTTGCAAAGAGTATTCCAATCCTGACCGATCTATGCTGGAATTGGTATTGGCTCCGGCAAAAGATTGGATTAGTAAATCGGACGAGGAAATCGTGGCAGCGACCATGGCTGAGTTGGAGAAACTCTTCCCAGAAGAAATCCCCCATAAAGCCAAATTGCTGAAATACCACGTCGTTAAAACGCCGCGTTCGGTGTACAAAGCGACTCCTGGGCGGCAAGCTTATCGCCCGTCCCAAAAAACGCCGATTCCTAATTTCTATCTGGCTGGAGATTTCACAATGCAGCGTTATCTCGCCAGTATGGAAGGGGCAGTGCTTTCAGGGAAGCTGACAGCACAGGCGATTCAAGAGGATTTCACTTCGGGTCGTTTTTCTTCCCCGGCGGAGTCATCTGCTAACGCTGCTTCCCTGACTCCTGTTCGATCCTAGTTTATCCACCTGATCAACAGAACCACGAATGTTACAACTGTCTAAATCCCCGTGCATGAGAACTCTGGCATCTCTGGAAGACTCCTATGAACTCTGCCGTCAGATTACTGCGGAGTATGCCAAGACATTTTATTTGGGAACTCAATTGATGCCAGAAGCCAAGCGTCGGGCGATCTGGGCAATTTATGTTTGGTGTCGTCGTACTGATGAGTTAGTCGATGGGCCGATGGCGGCGACCACCACCAAGGAAACGTTAGATCGATGGGAAGAACACCTAGAAGCGGTGTTTGCAGGGCATCCGACCGATGATGTGGATGTGGCGTTGGTGGATACGCTGCATCGCTTCCCCATCGATATTCAACCGTTTCGCGATATGATTGCGGGTCAACGCATGGATTTATACCGTAATCGTTATCAAACTTTTGAAGAATTAGAACTGTATTGTTATCGGGTGGCGGGAACCGTCGG
Source organism: Planktothrix sp. (assembly GCA_048595135.1). GTDB lineage: Bacteria > Cyanobacteriota > Cyanobacteriia > Cyanobacteriales > Microcoleaceae > JBMDYE01. The sequence continues at coordinate 3,460 of JBMDYE010000022.1, forward strand.
GTTAATGTCAACGGCGGTGATGGGCGTTGAACCTCCGGTTGTTACGCCTTGGAATCCGAACCCAGAAGTGATTATTCCCAATGAAGAAGCGATCGCACTCGGAATCGCTAATCAACTCACTAATATTCTCAGGGATGTAGGAGAAGATGCCCGACGGGGACGGATTTATTTACCCTTAGAAGATTTAGCGTTATTTAATTATACCGAAGAGGATTTATTTAAAGGGGTTGTGGATGATCGCTGGTGTGGTTTAATGCAATTCCAAATTCAACGGGCGCGAAAATTCTACACACAAGCGGAACGCGGAATTAGTGTGTTAAGTCAGGAAATTCGGTGGCCTGTTTGGACAGCGTTAATTTTATATCGGCAAATTTTAGACGTGATTGAACGCAATCAATATGATGTGTTCACTCAACGGGCTTATGTTCCGAAATTCCGCAAAATGATGACGTTACCCATTGCGTTATTACGAGCAAAAGTCTTATAACCATATCTGTTGTGCGAGCCAGGGCGCTCGCACACCCTCAAAAATTCATCCTGAATCAAAATTTTCCTTCAATCTTGTAGGATGGGCTATGCCCATCATCTCTCAAAAATTTGCAATCAATCAATAACTTCCCCTATAAATCAATCCGACTCAATTTTCAATAAACCTAATTCGATTTGCCAAATCGATTATCTTTGATCCGTCTACAGAACAATCACTACAAAACGCGTGAAGTAACAGAATATTTTCTTGATCTGGCATTAAAATCATCATCTTTATCCTCTTAGCTCCCGGTGAATAAAGAAGATAAGCCGTGAGATTTTCAGTCCTATAACGTTGAGCAGGTAGAGCCTCCTGCGTTGCAATTTCCATGACCTGTTCTTCAAAAGAAATCTCTAATTTACGAGGAATTTTTTCGAGGGATTGAGAACAAATACTTCCTTCCGGTTGAACTCCATTATCGGCTAAAAATAACCACCTACCCGCTTTTTCACTCCCGATAATATCGATATTTCCCCATTTTCGGTTCAGCGGAATTTCATAGTTAGAAGGAATAGTCACTTCAATTCCCAACTGATCAATCCGAACCACTTGGGTTGTCTCGGCGGGTGGATCATAATACTGATCCCAGCAATTTCCACAAGGGGATTGATTGTCAGCCCCAGCCGTTTGAGTGGATGCAAGCAGAGAGAACATTAAACAACTGAATAAAAGTTTGTGATCTGTTTTCATGGTCTCTTGAGGGCGGAAATCAAAGGTAAAGCAGGGTTTTGGACACTGTACCTAATTCGCTCACGTTCTTGTTCACCACCTTAGCCGATCATCCATTAGTCAGATTTATGAACCTGATTAATTTATGTAACAGCTTCTTTTGCTAAAATCCTAATTATGTAACTCTGGATACAGAAATAATTTTATTTATCCACATGAGAAGGTGACTTGAGCGATCGCTGTCTTGAGTCAACCTTTATAACCAACGGTTGGCAAGGACAAACCCTTATGAAACTCAATCTCAAACAATCTGAAGCAGAAATTCAACCCCAATGGCAACCGATCATTGGGTATCCGTCTCAACCGGAGTTTGAACCCTCCACTTGGGTACAGTTGTGGCAACGACCCAACCCCTACAGCCACGATGAAGCCTTATTACTCTGCGAAATTTCTGAAGATGAATGGATCGCTTGGATTCCTGACTATGGTGAAACGATTTTATACCGTTATCAATTTTTCGGTAAATGCTGTTGAGTGATTAACCGTTAATCCCTAACTGCTAAAGGTTGAGATGGGCTACAGTACAAAGAGGAACGATCATCGTAATTGTACCCATTCAAAATTTCTATGACTGCTGTTGAAACTCAAACTAAGTCTTCGATTCAATATCCTGAACGCACCCTTAAACGGGCTGAACGTGCCATGCGTTGTTCTCCATTTCAATTGCAACTGTTCACCCGAATGCGATATGACAGTGTGAACCTGAATGCGATCGCGGGACAATCAGGAGTCAACGCTGACTATACTTCCCAACCCTTAGCGGAACTGGTCGCCGAAAATGCGTTATTATGGCTGATCCAAGTGGGTGTGCTGCGTCGGGAAGTGGATGGACAAGGAATTACCGATAGTTTTCGCCTCACTCCCCTGGGACGGCAACTTGTGGAACAATGGGAGAATCAAAACCAAAATTTACCTACTGCGTCCTTATGCGATCGCATAAACAATAGCTTCAACCGTTGGTTGCGTCTACCTATTTAATTTTTTCAGCCTTAATTATTAAACTCTTATTTTCCCTATTTGATCACCACCGATGAAAGCAATTATGGTTGTGGGAACCACCTCCCACGCTGGTAAATCAATGATGGTGACTGCAATTTGTCGGATTTTACACCGTCGTGGCATCCGAGTTGCACCCTTTAAAGGTCAAAATATGGCGTTAAACTCCTACGTTTCCCCCGCCGGGGCGGAAATGGGTTATGCTCAAGCGGTTCAAGCTTGGTCAGCCGGAGTGACGCCATCTGTCACTATGAATCCAATTTTATTAAAACCGCAAGGGAATATGACCTCCCAAGTGATTTTAAAAGGGAGACCTGTGGGAGTCACTCAAGCCAGCGAATATTATGAAAAATATTTTGATGTGGGTTGGGAAACAATTACAGAATGTTTAGATTATTTAACCCAAGAATTTGATGTTTTAGTGTGTGAAGGCGCTGGAAGTCCCGCAGAAGTGAACCTGAAACATCGGGATTTAACAAATATGCGGGTTGCTAAATATTTGAGTGCAAAAACCTTGCTGGTGGTTGATATTGATCGCGGGGGAGCGTTTGCTCATGTGGTGGGAACTTTACAACTGTTAGAACCGGAGGAACGAGAGTTAATTAAAGGCATTATTATTAATAAGTTTAGAGGGCAGCGATCGCTATTAGAATCCGGCATTAAATGGTTAGAAAATTATACGGGAATTCCCGTGGTTGGGGTGATTCCTTGGATTGATAATCCTTTTCCGGCGGAAGATTCCCTGAGTTTAATGGATCGCCGTCCTAGTTCTGAGCAAGCGGATTTAACGATTGCGATTATTCGTCTTCCTCGCATTGCCAATTTTACCGATTTTGATCCCTTAGATTCCGAATCCACCGTTAAAATTAAATATATTGGGCCGAATGAACCGTTAGGACATCCCGATGCTGTTATTATTCCAGGGTCTAAAACCACGGTTTCCGATTTAATGGTATTACATCAAACGGGAATGGCTCAGGAAATTAAAAATTATGTGGCGGCGGGGGGTCAAGTGATGGGCATTTGTGGCGGCTATCAAATGTTAGGAAAATTGGTTTCCGATCCTTATGGTGTTGAAGGAAAACAAGGAGATTATGAAGGGTTAGGGTTACTTCCCGTTAAAACAGTGATTGCGCGTCAAAAAACCTCTCGCCAACGATTAGTTACTTCTAATCACCCCCAAGAAGGTTTACCCGTTGAAGGGTATGAAATTCATCAAGGACGCACTCAACTAACCGATCCGAATGGAATTCTTCAATTATTTAATGATCCGAGTTTAGGGTTTGTTAATGCTCAACAATCGATTTGGGGTCATTATTTACATGGGGTGTTTGATAATAGTCCTTGGCGTCGTGCTTGGTTAAATCATCTGCGAAAACCTAGAGGATTAAACCCTTTACCAACGGGAATTGCCAACTATCGAGAACAGCGAGAATTATTATTAGATATGTTAGCCGATACCGTAGAAGAATATTTAGATCTGAGGACAGTTTTATAGAATTAAGAATTAAGAATTAAGAATTAAGAAGAGGAGTCAGGAGTCAGAAGAATTTAAAATTGTTAACTGATGACTGATGACTGATGACTGATGACTGATGACTGATGACTGATGACTGATGACTGATAAAGTGATGAAAATACATTTTTTACCGGATAATGTAACCGTTGAAGCGCAACCGGGCGAAGCATTATTAGAAGTCGCTAAACGCGCGGGAGTGTTTATTCCTACAGGTTGTTTAATGGGATCTTGTCATGCTTGTGAAGTAGAAATTAACGACGGCGAAAATTACATTTGTGCTTGTATTTCTGCTGTCCCACCAGGAAAACCGGAAATGACCATTAATATTGAAAGCGATCCAGCCTGGTAAAAGGAAGAATTAAGAATTAAGAATTAAGAATTAAGAATCGCTGGTTTCTAGGTTGAACCTAGAAACCCGATATTGAAGGCTCTGCCTTCTTATGATTAATCGTTACAGCAGGCGGAGCCTGCAATAACACATTGCTAGGTTAAGCAAACGCAACGAGAAATAGGGATGGGGGGTTGGGGGGGAAGAAGCACGCTATAACTGACTACTGATAACTGATAACTGATTACTGATTACTGATTCTGTTAGTTTTTCTTCTCAGTTTTATTTGTAACTCGGCGTAAGTTCAAAACGTCACTGATATTTTTAACTTGGGTACAAGTGCGTTCTAACTGTTCGCGATCAGACACTTCAATGCCTAATTCAATCAAAGCGGGAGCATCAGGAAACGTTTTGACTTGGGCGCTACAAACGTTGATATTATTATCTTTTAATCTTGATAAAATATCATTCAAAACGCCGACTCGATCCAAAACTTCAATCTGAATATTAACAGGATAGGTGCGGGGACGCCCACTATTTTGATAGTTAGGATTCCAACTTAACGGAACTAACCGATCCGCTTCCACGGTCATTGTATTAGAACAGCCTTGTTGATGGATGGAAATGCCTTTTGTCCGCGTGACAACACCCAAAATAGGTTCCCCAGGAAGAGGACTACAACATCCGGCAATATGATACAGTAACCCTTCAACGCCTGTAATGGGGCAATTACTCGGAGAAGAACTGGGGACGGGACAAGCGGAGGGAAGGTTAGGAACTTGTAAAGACGTTGTTGTCAGTTCTTGGATAATAGGCTGAATTTGACTTTGGGATTTTACTATATCCCGCAGTCGGTTCACCACTAAATTTAAGGTGATTTCCCCATAGCCTAACGCGGCTAATAAATCATCAACACTGTGATAATTACATCGCTTGACAACAGCCATCATGGGTTCGGATTTCAACAAGGTTTCAAATCCATTTTTCCCCATTTCTTTTTCTAACAATTCCCGTCCTCTGGTGATATTTTCATCCCGGTGCGATCGCTTATACCACTGACGAATTCGGTTTTTAGCGGTACTGGTTTTAACAAAGTTCAACCAATCTAAACTGGGACGGCTATTTTTCTGGGTTAAAATTTCCACAATATCCCCATTTTTCAAGGGCGTATCTAAAGGAACAATTCGATCATTCACTTTTGCCCCTTTACAATGATTTCCCACTTCACTATGAATGCGATAAGCAAAATCAACGGGAGTCGCCCCTTGCGTTAACGCCATCACATCCCCTTCCGGTGTAAACACATAAACGTCATCAAATTCTAAGTTACTTTTAACGCTTTCTAAGTATTCTTTAGCGTCATTTAAGTCACTTTGCCATTCTAAAAGTTGGCGTAACCACGTGAATTTATCATCCATGGCAGACCATTGGGTATGATTCGATCCGCCTTTTTCTTTATACTTCCAATGCGCCGCAATCCCATATTCAGCAATATGGTGCATTTCAACGGTGCGAATTTGCACTTCTACAGGACGCCCGGTATTGCCAATGACGCCTGTATGTAACGACTGATACCGATTTGGCTTGGGTAATCCAATATAGTCTTTAAAGCGACCGGGAATCGGACGAAACGCATCATGAACGATGGCTAAAGTTCGATAACATTCTTCTTTAGTCTCAACGATAACCCGCAAGGCGGCAATATCATAAATTTCATGAAACGGTTTCTGTCTATTGTGCATTTTCCGGTAAATCCCATACAAATGCTTGGGACGTCCCGTGACTTCATAACATTTAATTCCCGCATTTTCTAACCGTTCTCGAAGAACTTGGGTGAGTTCTGCTAATTTTTCTTCGCGAATGGCTCGACGATCAGAAACTAACTCTTTAATATTCTGATAGGAGTCGGGTTCTAAATATTTGAACGATAAATCTTCTAATTCCCATTTAAACCGACCAATCCCTAAACGGTTGGCTAAGGGGGCAAAAATTTCACGGGTTTCTAAGGCAATGCTGCGTTGTTTATGTTCGGGAAGAAAATCTAACGTCCGCATATTATGGAGTCGGTCTGCTAATTTCACCACAATGACGCGAATATCTTTTGCCATTGCTAAAAACATTCGTCGAAAGTTTTCGGCTTGGCGTTCTGTGGTGTTAGAAAAATTAAATTTAGAGAGTTTCGTGACTCCTTCGACTAAGTGGCGAACTTCTGGCCCAAAATGCTGTTCTAACTCCTCTGGGGTGACATCGGTATCTTCAATAATGTCATGGAGAAACCCAGCAGCCACCATGGCTTGATCGCCGCCTAAATACCGCAGCAAACCGGCAACCGCAATGGGATGATTAATATAGGGTTCTCCTGATTTGCGATACTGTCCCTGATGTAATTGATAGGCAAATTGAAAAGCTCTAACAATTAAATCACTATTCGGGGAGGAGGATGTCTCTAATTTAACCAAAGAGGCTGAGGCATCCATGCACTGCTGCAACCAATCAGGGATGATGCAATCATAACCAACATCTGGGGTAGCGTTGAGAATTTGAGTATTCATGACCATGAATCCAATAAAGAATAAAGGGAAAATAATACTGAGAGACAGATCAGGCTCCGATCCTTAATATGTATCTTTTTATACTAAATATAGGAAAAAGACTGCTCATTCGTGAAGCCAATTGGCTTCACGCACGGTATAAATGGCTATCAGCAACTTCCTCATCAGAGTCAATTGCTATTGATAGAAGGATAACACTCTCTCCAGGTAAGCTAAACCTGCCCCAAGTGCGGGATTGAAGAAGATGGTGAACTGCACATCTCCCTCAAACTGGGTGTTTGTCTTGGGGACAAGGGGAGCGAATTTCGCTTAACCTTTAAATTGTGAAGCCTGACAATTTGTCTATTATTTAATAATATAGACAAATTTCTTAACATTATGTTATCCCAATCTGGTTGTCAAGCGATCGCTCAGTTCAGAAACACGTTAGAACAATTGCATACAACCGTACAATCAACCCCTCTGGATCAAGGCAATTTAAAAATAGGATTTCAACAAGTGCAACAAGTATTTAAAACTCAAATCATGGGGATCACTGAAACTGATTTTGATCCTGCTGCTGAGTCCAAAGTGCAATCCTTTTTAACAGAAACCCATAAACAGATGCGGCTGTTAGAACTGGATCTGAAATTTTTGCAAGCGTCCCGCCAAACCGCAACCACCCAAACCCGCCTCAACCAAGTTAATGATCGCCTCACCACATTGCTGAGTTATACCGAAGCCATGTTAGTCTAAGAAGGCAGAAGAAGAGAGCAGGGGGAGCAGGGGAGGCGGAGGGAGCGGAGGGAGCGGGGGAGGCGGAGGGAGCGGGGGAAGAAATTTATACTTATTGCCTATTGCAAGAGTGCCTATTGCCTATTCTTAATTCTTAATTCTTAATTCTTAATTCTTTTATGAACGTGTTTTCGGTTGAACAGTTGCGAGTGGCGTATCCCCAACGGGGAGAAAACTTAATTTGGGCGGTTGATGAGGTTTCTTTTGCGCTTCAACCGGGAGAA
>JBMDYE010000023.1:0-3625 GCA_048595135.1 Planktothrix sp.
GATTATTGGCGGGGGAGACACGGGAACCGACTGTGTAGGAACCTCTATTCGTCATGGTTGCAATACCGTTATCCAGGTGGAAATTATGCCCCAACCTCCTTTAGAACGGGCGGCGAATAACCCTTGGCCCGAATGGCCGAAAGTTTACAAAATGGACTACGGACAGGAGGAAGCCGCTGCTAAATTTGGGGCTGACCCCCGTGTTTATTTAACCACCGCCACGAAATTTGAAGGGGATGAAAACGGCAATGTGAAAGCCATTCATACCGTTCAAGTGGAATGGGAGAAAAACGAAAAAGGCCAGTTTATTCCGAAGCAGATTCCAGGCACAGAAAAAGTGATTCCCGCCCAATTGGTGTTGTTAGCAATGGGATTTTTAGGGCCAGAACAACCGTTATTAGATGCCATGGGTTTAGAACGGGATGCCCGCAGTAACGTGAAAGCCGAATACGGAAAGTATGCTACCAGTATTCCTGGGGTCTTTGCCGCTGGAGATTGTCGTCGCGGTCAAAGCCTTGTGGTATGGGCGTTTAACGAAGGTCGGGGCGCTGCCCGTGAATGTGATCTCTATTTAATGGGGCATACTGATTTACCATAAATTGAAGAATTAAGAATTAAGAATTAAGAATTAAGAATTAAGAGATGCACTATTGTTGCTGTTTACTCAGGTGAAACAATAGGAACTGGATTAATTTCTCAGATTTTTCGCGATCGCCAGTTAACAAAAAATGAATTTAAGAAATTATTGTAATAAGATTACAGTAAATTGGGTTAAGAGCGATCGCATCCCTTCAACTCAGAAGCTAAAACTCTATACTTTAAGGATAGCCACAATCACCCTGAATATAGTACCCTACTATAGGGTTAGGTTCTGCCCAGATGGGAAGAATAACCAACCTTATAAATAATCGGGTAAATAAAAGATGAATATTATTGAATTTTTTGAATTAAGTGCGGGGAAGTGGTTCTCTCAACGAACCATCCATAATTTAGCGTCTGGAGAATTACAGGCGGGTAAATCTAATTTAATGATTGATATTTTACCTCAGAACGATAGCACAGTTGTTGAACTTTGTCAATACCATGAAATTGACCCCGCAACGGTTTGGGGAGGAGTCCGATTAAGTTGGGAAGGAACAACCGATGAAAATCCCAATCAACAAAAAGGTTCTGCTGTGATTGTTCCCATTGCGAATCCTGAACATCCCCAAGAAGGTCAACTTTTGCAACAGCAAGGCATTAATAAGAAATCGATTTCAGGACGTTACAAACTCGATGAAAATGATGTTTTAACCTTCATTACTGAATCCCCTAATTTTTATGCAGAAGAACGCTTTTGGTATCTCATGCCTAACTTAAGACTTCGTACCAGCGTTGTGAAAAATGCTCAAGGTTGTACTCAAGCTTCTTTCTGTTCAGAAATACGCATGGGAGTGAGTAAGAATTAAGAATTAAGAATCGCGTAGCGTCCTGAGCGGAGCGAAGGATCTGAATTAAGAATTAAGAGACTCAAGTAGCGTCCTGAGTGAAACGTAGGCGGAGCCTGTGCGTAGCACGTAAGGATCAGAATTAAGAATTAAGAATTAAGAATTGTAGTAAGCCCTAAAAAGCTTCAGCCCATCGCCAATATTCTTAATTCTTATTCCTTCTGATAACTGATGACTGGTGACTGGTGACTGGTGACTGTAATTTAAGCTGAGGCTGATTGCGGGGGTTCAAAGTCTGGTTTATTGTCTCTGCGAATAACAGAGGGTTTTACCTCCTCAATCAGTTCAATGGGTTCCGGTTCAGAAAGGTCAGAAGTTGAGGGAATGGGTTCCTCTGAGGATTCTACCTCGTTAACGATGACAGGGGACTCCACTTGCTCGCTAGAAGATTCTATTTCTGTTGTAGACTCCTCTACCCTTATATTTTCTGCTGATGAAGATTCTAGTTCAGACTCCTCCATAAATGACTTTAACTTACTATAGAAATTAGGATGTTTGAGGGAGGATAGTTCGATGGAAATCAAGGGTTGATTGTTGGTGTCCTCCTGTGAATTTCTATTGAAAGAAGATTGCGGTTTTTTAGCTAATAAATCTTGAGGCAGTCGATGACAAATTAAATACTCAAAATCTGAATTAAAATGATAAATAGGTTCCCCTCGACGTTGCCAAAATAATAAAATTTGGCTAACAGAAACAGCCTTATAACGTCCTTGATATAATGCTTCAAAGATAGCCAAAAAGATCCAATTGGCTTCGTAGTCTTGAAGCCACTGATTGACAATCTGCTCTGAGGTTTGACCCGATAAATCAAAACCATAATGCCTCAGTAAGGCAGATCCTTGTCTGATCGCATCCATAGGCCGTTTAATCAGTAATCAGTTAGAAGAAGGCAGGAGGCAGGAGGCAGGAGGCAGGAGGAAAAATAGCCCCTTTGTTACCTGTTCCCTAATTCTTAATTCTTAATTCTTAATTCTTAATTCTTAATTCTTAATTCTTAATTCTTAATTCTATTCCCTTGGTGTTCCTAAATCGGGATCGGGAGTGCCGACCCAATTAAAATCACTAATCCTTAAATTGATAGTACCAATTCGCCGGACTGGATTGATCCGCAATAATACCCCATAAGTCCGCCGACTGTATTCTAAAGTGAGTTCATTATTTAAGGCTAAACCATTTTCCAGATTAACGGAGCTTTCAATTCCAGCCCTTAACCCTCCATAAATTTGTTGAACCAGTCCGGCGCTGAGTACCCGTTGATCAACGAGTCGATCAAACAAAAATGGGGATTGCCCATCTAAAAAGACTTGAGTATAAAATAAACTAAACCCGGTGTAATCTAAAAAGGCTTTGGAAAAGTGACCGAGTTGTCCCTGCACCCCGACGGATGTACTTAAATAGGATTGAGAATAATCTTCACTATACTGGGTCGTTACTCCCCGTGCAATAAAGGCTAATCTTAAAAAGGGTGTCACAGGTCTAGGCGTATACCGCAATCCTTCTGTGGCGGTGGCGGGTAACGCTTCCCCTTCCCACAGCAAAATCGGATAAATTAATGTTCCCGCCAGTTCATAGCGATCTAATGTGACTCGATCATTCTCACGAATCGGTTCTAACAAGTCAATCCGATCGGTATTCGCATTAACCGATTGATAGGAGGTTTGGAAACTGAATTTCGCCCCTTGATCATTGAATATAAAATCTGGAGACGTTAAAACCGCCCCTAAACTACTATGAACGGTACGATACCCTAACGTGCCATTAAACAAACGATTGCGATAACTGTATTCTCCCGTGAGAGCAAAACCCCCAATTTCTTGTCGGACTCGCATACTACCACGAAGCTCATCTTCATTCAGATCGGGGAAATTTTCAAAGTTGAGAATTTTAACGACCCCATCAACGCTGGTGGTGGGGGTAATCGGGCCAGATAATTCTGCAATTAATCCCAAGGTTTCCAGTGCAAAAATTCCATTTCCTTCTTGAAATTGCCGTTGAATTAAATATCGCGGGGCGATGGATAAACTTAGTGGCCCCAGGGGAATGGTCGGCACATTTCCCTGGATATAATAGCCGCCAAAATCTCGCAGATCATACCCAAAGGAAAAGGGTAAGGCTTCCCGTTGTTGTCGATCAATAAT
>JBMDYE010000024.1:0-11307 GCA_048595135.1 Planktothrix sp.
ACAAATCCTGGGGGAGAACCGATTAATTTAGAAACAGTATGGCGTTCCATAAATTCCGACATATCGAGTCGGATCATGGCTTCTTCTGAACCGAAGAAATAAGCGGCTAAGGCTTTCGTTAATTCAGTTTTACCCACTCCCGTTGGGCCAGAGAAAATAAAGCTGGCGATGGGACGATGGGGATTTTTTAAGCCCACACGAGCGCGACGAATGGCACGAGAAACGGCGGTTACGGCTTCATCTTGACCAATTAATCGTTCATGTAAAGTGGCTTCCATATTTAATAATTTCACCGATTCAGATTCGGTTAATTTATTAACAGGAATTCCTGTCCATGCGGCTAAAACATCCGCAATATCTTCTTCTGTTACCACAGGGGTTGTCGAAGTAGAAACGGGTTGAGCAGAAGTAGCTTCAATTTGATCTTTGAGTTCCAATTCGCGATCGCGTAATGCTCCGGCTTGATCAAAATCTTGGGCTTTAACTGCGGCTTCTTTTTGAGCAATAACTTTCGTTAATTCCCGTTTTAATTCCCGAACTTCTTGGGGAACTTTAGAGTTTAAAACCCGTACTCGTGACCCTGCTTCATCAATTAAATCGATGGCTTTATCCGGTAAAAAGCGATCGCTAATATACCGATCTGATAAGGTTGCCGCTGCATATAACGCTTGATCAGAAATAATTAATTGATGGTGTTGTTCATAAGCACGACGCAACCCGAACAAAATATCAACGGTTTCTTCAACACTCGGTTCACCAATCATCACGGGTTGGAACCGACGTTCTAAAGCAGCATCTCGTTCAATATATTTGCGGTATTCATCCAACGTTGTTGCACCCAAACATTGCAGTTCGCCGCGTGCTAAAGCGGGTTTGAGCATATTTGCTGCGTCCATTGTTCCTTCAATGGCACCTGCACCCACTAACGTATGGATTTCATCAATCACCAGAATAATATTTCCGGCGTCTTTAATTTCCTCGACAATTTTCTTGAGGCGTTCTTCAAATTCCCCACGAAAACGAGTTCCCGCCACCAACGTTCCCATGTTTAAACTAACAACTTGCTTGTCTTCTAAAACATCAGGAACATCTTGGTTAACAATGCGTTGGGCTAACCCTTCAGCGAGGGCTGTTTTCCCGACGCCGGGTTCTCCTACTAACACGGGGTTATTTTTCGTGCGTCGTCCCAGAATTTGGATGACGCGCTCAATTTCCCGTTCTCGACCAATAATGGGGTCAAGTTTGCCTTCCGCCGCGAGTTTGGTTAAGTTCGTGCCAAATTCATCGAGGGTGACAGTTTTCTGTGATTTCCCTCGGCTGGTACCTCCTGCGGCAACAGTTGCTTCTTCCCCCAGGTTTTTAATAACTTCTGTGCGGACTTTAGCACGGTCAACCCCTAAGTTCTCCAAAACTTTAGCGGCGACGCCTTCTCCGTCTTGCAGCAGTCCTAACAGCAGATGTTCTGCACCGATGTAGTTATTGCCCATTTGCCGCGCTTCTTTCATGGCGGCTTCAAAAATTCGTTTTGCCCTTGGGGTGAAGGGAATTTCAACGGGAAGGAAACCAGAACCCCGTCCAATAATGGCTTCGACTTCCTTTTGGACTTTGGCTAAAGTAATGCCTTGGTCTAATAGTGCTTTGGAGGCAATACTCGTTCCTTCGCTGATAATGCCAATCAGCAGTTGTTCTGTCCCTACAAAGTTATGTCCGAGGCGCCGCGCCTCTTCCTGAGCCAACATCACCGCCTTGATTGCTTTGTCTGAGAAGTATTCAAACATTCTGTGTTGTTACTCCTATACAACGTTTGCTTTTTATCTTGCCGTCTTCCCCTGCGGGAAGCTGTAACCTTCAGATATAAAGTTTTGTGTAGATACTATAACTAATCTATCTCTATCTTGCTAAACGTGCAGTGAGGAGAGCCGTAATTTGGGATGTAGGGTTGAAGGAGGCAGGAGGCAGGAGGCAGGAGGCAGAAGCCAGAAGGCAGGAGGCAGGAGGCAGGAGGCAAAAGGCAGGAGGCTGGAAGAAGAAGAAAAGCATTTTCCTCTTGTCCCCTTGTCCCCTTGTCCCCTTGTCCCCTTGTCCCTATTCCCTATTCCCTATTCCCTATTCCCTAATTCTTCTATAAAATCCACCAGTGTTCCTCGACCATATTGACCATCAGAAATCCAATCTCCATTGGAGTCAAATAAAGTAACACCCACGTAAAAAGAACATTGCACAGAACCTTTTTGATCTTCTAAAGCTGACATACTAATATATCCGCCACGAGTTTCACATTCAAAGAGGATTTTTTCGAGTTGTTCAGCATTTTGTTGCAGACGCTGTTGCAGGGTTGGGTCATTGCTGGCAATTTGGCTTACAAATTCTTTTTCATAACCAGGAAATGGCAAAAGTCCCAAGGGTTGACCGATGCGTTCTCCACTTTCAATTTTGGGTTCCCAACAACTTAAATAAACGCGTTTGCTTTGGGTTTCTGTGGCAAAAACGGATAAACTCAATGTATTTTCAGGGGGACAATCAGACAAATATTCTGTGATTTTTTCAGGATAATTCGTTTGTAATTTTTGCCACAGAACCTCACAAGAAAATTCTTCACAGTTGCCTTTAATAACTCTGGAAGTTTCCGCCAGAGTATTGGCAGTGAAACTTAAATAAATGCTAATTGTGACAAGCCAAAAAAATCGCATCATGTTCTAATGTCCCCCATTTAGCTTTATTCGTTGAAGTTATAGCCCATGTCTTTCATTTTTGATAATAACCAATTGGCAGCGGTTGCTCGGCGGGTTTGTCTGGGGCCAAATTCTCCAATTTTATAGCCCTTAAATCCTAACGTTTCTTTCAACATCTGTTTATTTTCCGCAGGAATAGACCGAGTTAATTTGACCGTTGGAGGACGATGTTCAATAAAATTAGGCGGTTCAGGATATTCTTCTCGCCAACTGGGATCGGCTTCGGTGGCATCCCATTGATTCGTATCAGGATTATATCGATATCCTAAATAATACCAAACCAATTGATTAACGGTATCATCATCAAGGGTTTCTTTGAGAATTGCCCAAATTGTATCTGTATTTAATGGGGGAAGTTCAATTGGGTTAGTCATGATCAGAAGGTTAAGTTTTTTGGGTAAAAGTTTAATCTATAAATCTATTAAATCAGAATTTGGTTGGTTTAACATTTTTACTGAGTTAAATCAATAGAATATAACAATTTTTAAGGGTTTTTGTTTTAAAAAAGCGATCGCTTCTCAGAAGATTATCTGTTGAGATTAAAACCCCGGTTTCTTCAAGAAACCGGGGTTTTGGGATATTAAGCCTGTCCCACTGCTTCAATTGCCGCTTCCAACGCCAAAGCAATATGCGTCCAATGGGTTCCCCCCTGACAAAACACAAGATAAGGTTCCCGCAACGGCCCATCGGCAGAAAATTCTGAGGTACTGCCATCAATAAACGTTCCTCCGGCCATCACTAATTGACTTTCATACCCTGGCATCTCCCCCGGAACTGGGTCTAAATAGGAACCAATGGGAGAATATTTCTGAATTGCGCGACAAAAGGCAATTAATTTTTCTGGTGATCCTAACTCAATCGCTTGAATTACATCTCGCCTCGGTTCAAAGGGTAACGGATTAACCCGATATCCTAATTTGTCAAAAATATAGGACGTTAGATGGGTTCCTTTGATGGCTTCCCCCACCATTTGTGGGGCTAAAAATAACCCTTGAAACAAGACGCGATTTTGATCAAAGGTTGCCCCGCCACTACTCCCAATTCCCGGCGCTGTTAACCGACAAGTTGCCGCTTCGACTAAATCCTCTCGTCCTGCCACATAACCCCCCGCTTGGACAATGGTGCCCCCTGGATTTTTAATCAAGGAACCTGCGATTAAATCCGCCCCAACCGCAGGCGGTTCAGAGGTTTCAATAAATTCGCCATAGCAATTATCCACAAAACAAATCGTGTTTGGATTTTGTTGCTTGACAATTTGAACAATTTGCCCAATGTCATGAATGGACAAACTAGACCGCCAGGAGTAGCCACAGGAACGCTGAATTAAAACCAGGCGAGTTTTGGCCGTTATTGCCGACTTTAAAGCGTCCCAATCAATTTTTCCATCCGGAGTTAGATCCAATTGGCGATAAAGTATGCCAAACTCTATGAGAGAACCTTGAGCTTGACCTCGTAAACCGATTACCTCTTCCAAGGTATCGTAAGGAGCGCCAGCAACTGCCAGCATTTCGTCCCCAGGACGCAAACAGCCAAATAACGCGCAGGTGATGGCATGGGTTCCAGAAACAAACTGCACTCGTACCGCAGCGGCTTCTGCGCCCATAATCTCCGCAAAGACTTGATCTAAGGTTTGACGTCCTAAATCATCGTGGCCATAACCTGTAACGCCTGCAAAGTGATGAGTTCCTACCCGATGGTGGCGAAAGGCATCTAAAACTCGTTTAAGATTGTGCTTGACCTGTGTGTCAATTCCAGAAAAAATCGGAAATAGTGCCTGTTCTGCTTCGTTTAGCTGTTGAATGCTAGATATCATCACCGAATTCACTTTGTGTGTGGGCGGTGCATATTATGACGCAAATAGGACTCTTTCGTTTAAAAAAGCTCAAATTTTCGTTTCATGACGATTGCAACTTCACCCCAACTTAAGCCCGATTGGCCCACCATTGTCTTTATGGTGTTTCTCCATGCTGGGGCTATTTTCGCGTTTCTTCCCAGTAATTTTAGCTGGTCGGCTGTGGGCCTAGCCCTGTTTTTACACTGGTTCACAGGAGGCTTAGGAATTACTTTAGGATACCACCGTCTCGTCAGTCACCGGAGCTTTGAAGCCCCGAAGTGGCTTGAATATTTCTTAATTTTCTGTGGAACTTTGGCCTGTCAAGGTGGGCCAATTGATTGGATTGGCTTACACCGGATTCACCATCAATATTCTGATCAAAGCTTAGATCCCCACGATTCTACAAAAGGGTTTTGGTGGAGTCACATGGGATGGATGCTTTTTGAGATTCCGGCGGATGCAGAAATTGCACGCTACACCAAGGATATTAAAGATGATCCCGTTTATCAGTTCTTCCAAAACTACTTTATTTTGATTCAAATCGCCCTGGGAGTCTTATTGTATGCCTTGGGCGGTTGGTCATTTGTAGTCTGGGGAGTTTTCTTTCGGGTTGTTGTGGTGTTCCACTGCACCTGGTTTGTTAACAGTGCCACTCACAAGTTTGGTTATCGCAGCTACGAATCAGGAGATTCTTCTCGCAACTGCTGGTGGGTCGCTGTTTTGACCTATGGCGAAGGCTGGCACAACAATCACCATGCTTTCCAATATTCAGCCCGTCACGGCTTACAATGGTGGGAAATTGACTTAACTTGGATGACGATTTCGCTCTTACAAGCGTTAGGGTTAGCTCAAAAAGTAAAATTACCCCCCGCAAATGCTGAAGCTCAACGCCTTTAAAATTGCCGATTTCCCTGGACAACGTGCTTCAGGGTCATTAAGGCTTCTAAACCAATTAAACCTCGACGATATCCTTTCTGGTTAGAAATCCCCAGAAAGATTGCGTCTCCTCGGTTCAAGTGACGGGAAAATCGTGGAGACGCATTAATAAAGGTCAACGCACTATTCACATCTTGGGCAAATTTCCGACTCTCTGCATAGGATTCTGTCGCCAAACAGTTCGCATGACCGCTACTGTACTCATTCATCCAGATAATTCCCATTTCCAAGTCTTCCAAGACTTTAAACGCAACTGTCCGAGTTAGATAGGGTTTTGACCATTCACTCGGTTGAACTAAGGTTAATTCAGGAAACTCTTTTACTAACGCTTCATCCCCTTTGAGTTGAAACCCCGCTTCCCTCAAGTTACTCCACAACCGCACTAGAGAAGAGCTTTTTTGATTGGGATCAATTAAGACTTTTTCAATGGCATTGACGGGATCAGGTTTACTTTCATGACTATCTAAAATCATCCATCTCGCGGTATCCAAACTCGCGGTCGATGACCAATACAGATAACAATTTCCCATGGCTGACCGTAAGACCGGAATCGTGGATTGATTCACCACCTGTTGGACAAAATGGGGGCGTCCATAGGGAATCACTAAATTTAGATATTGATCTTGTGTGACTAAACCTTGTATGGGTGCATTTTGTTCAGCCGGAAGAATCTCTAAACAGCCTGAAGGTAATCCCGATTCCTGTAACGCTTCTTGCAAGGTTTCGACAATAATCTGATTAGAGTGACTGGCTTCTGTTCCTCCTAATAACACTAAACTATTGGCGGTTTTCAAACATAATCCGGCTGCAATGGCCCCTAACTCGGGAAAGGCTTCATAAATTAACCCCACAACTCCCAGAGGAATATGTTGATAATAGGTTTGACCCTGTTCGAGTTGGTAAGACGCACTCATCACCCGACCAATCGGATCGGGCAATTGTCCTAAACGTTCTAAGATGTGAATCGTTGTATCTAAGCGTTCTGGCGTTAGTTTTAGCCAGTCTGTGATTAACTCCGAAATGCCTAAATCTCGACTGGCTTCTAAATCAAGGGTATTCGCTTCTAAAATATCATTCTGTCGCGATCGCAACGCTTTTGCCATCGCCTGTAAGGCTCGACTTCGATCAATCCCACTGGTTTTAGCCAGCTTAAAACTCGCCACATACGCCCGACGCAGTGGATCATAAGGAGGAATCGAAGAATGAAAGTCATCAATTATCATCAACCTAACGCCTGTAAGCAAGCCAGACCATTAGGGCAGGTAGCATGGCTAAAACGACCGCGACCATCGCCCACAACACAATATTAGGGCCTGGTGAGTACAACGCCAATGGTAACCAAATCACTAACGGGACTAACAGCATTCCCAAGGCTAAAGGAAGGTAATGGGTTCTTAACCCAGGATTAGCTCGGTTCCACTGTTGACCCGTCCAACGCCAAGCTTGTTTATAAGGATAGTTCGTTGAGAGTTGTTCTAAGGCATAACCTCCCTCATCAACCACAAAAATTTGCTGACAGCGATCGCAACCAAAGGCATCGGTCAGGGTAATCGGAACTAACCGCCCTCGACGCCGACAAGGGCAGGGATAATCCCCATTCAAATCAATTTTTTGAGCTTTTTGAGATGGCACAAGTGATCAATTAAGTTAATGTTTTTGTAATAATTCAGTTTGAAAATCTTACTGATAATCTATTATACTCAGTCTAAAACGTTAGCTTTTGCTAACCTTCTATTTTGTTATCATTCTATCATAGGTCTTAAGTTTCGCACCCCTCAAAAGTCTGATGAGCACAGTTTGAAACAATTCTATAGATTGGGTTTGTGAGGTTTCTCTCTAACTTTAGAATTGTCCCTCCTCCTTAACAGCCCCTCTTAAATTTCCCTGATTCCTCTGGTTTTTAGCCTTTGGATAGATGTCAATACCAAAAGTTAATGGTTTTAAGTTCTAGGACTCAGGAGTCAGAATTAAGAATTAAGAATTAAGAGTTAAGAATTAAGAATTACACTGATCCTTAGAACTTAGTTGTCCTTGGGGGTGAATTGGGCTGATCCCAAAATAGTACCCAAAAAATGATCGGGGTAATCTTAATGACTACCCCGATCAAATTATACGTTTGATTTTGTTTTTTAAGCGGGTGACGCGATTCGAACGCGCGACATTCACCTTGGCAAGGTGACGCTCTACCACTGAGCTACACCCGCAACCGTTCACATTCTTTATATTTACAGAAATTTTTGCAGTTGTCAACACTTTAACCAAAAATTCTTTTAGCCCACCTGGGAGCGTACAGTCAGCCATATCCTTGACCAGGTGAACCCACAGCTTGAGTCAACGGTTGTGACTCACCCGACAACCGTTGAGCAAAGCAATTCACTAGAGCAACTGAGAATCTTACCCGTGAGATTGAATTGAGAACCCTCAACCTCCCCTATGCTTAACCTTAGCCGTCTTTCCCAGACACCTTTGTTCAAAACGTCCTACTGCTATATGGTGCTACGCGTTACAGTGAAAACACATCTAAATCCAGTCAACCCTTTCACCCCTTACGGTACCTTGTTAAGCTGTTCCCTGGTCTCGCTTTGCATAGCGCTATAGCTGCGAGTCCCCATTCTCAATCGAAAAATACTCAGTTAGCAAAAAAGTGGGTGATTGCAAAAGACCTCTTGAAATCCCCAAACGAGCTTGCAATAATCAATAACAGAAAGGCACATTACGAGGGTTTCAAGGAGCTGGAAGTAATGTGTTTATGGGAGCACAATACTTCCAGCGTTCTTGCTTTTTTTCTAAACAAACTCAAAGTAACTGAGCTAATCCCTAGAGGCACAGAACTGAAGAGTTAGCTAAACTCAGTGATCTCCCTTAAAATTATACAACAAAATAGGATTTGGCTATCAAAAATGCCCTAATTTCTGATCCATGGTTGGGGTTTGAGAAACAATACCCCTTCTACAGGCAAAAATCAGGGCATTTTTCAGCTTAAGTTGCGATCGCAGACTTCAGATCTCGGCAAAACTGAGCAATTTCAGCTAAACCTTGTTCTGGTGTTCCTTCTGCCAGTCGTTTCACAAAAGCACTCCCTACAATCACGGCATCTGCACCCCAATCTCGAACTTGACGCGCTTGTTCGGGTTGAGAAATTCCAAACCCCACACCAACGGGTTTATCCGTAATTCCCCGAATCTCTTTTAATAAATCTTCAACACGGCTTTGCACCTGAGAGCGCATTCCCGTTACTCCAGTCACACTGACTAAATAGATAAACCCTTGAGATTGACGAGCGATTAATTCAATTCGTTCTTTTGAACTTGTTGGGGCAACCAACAAGATTACTTCTATGCCCATTTGACGAGCCGGAGTAATTAAAGTTTCCGCCTCTTCCAAAGGTAAATCGGGAACAACTAACCCTCTCACACCCGCTTGATAAATTTGCTCTAAAAATTTAGAAATCCCACGATACAAAATCGGATTGTAATAAGTAAATAGAATAATCGGCGCCTTGAGCGTTGGGCTAACCGTCCCGACCATTTCCAATACTTGATCTAATCGAATTCCTTGTTTTAATGCACGGGTTGCCGCTGCTTGAATAATGGGGCCATCGGCTAACGGATCAGAATAGGGAACCCCTAACTCAATCAGATCGGCTCCATTTTGATCCAAAATGGTTAACGCTTTTGCCGTTGTTTCTAAGTTCGGATCACCCGCCGTAATAAATGGAATTAACGCGCAGTTTTTTTGAGGCGGAACTGCATCAGGAACTCGTAAAGATTCAAAGCATTGAGAAACAGAAATCATTCGGTTTAAAATAAAAAACACTTAACCCTTAATCTTTAATTCTTAATTCTTATTCTTTTCTTCTTCAATTTCAGCTTGTAGTTGAGCTAATTCTTCAGGAGTCATTTCTTCTAGACGTTTTTGTAAAACGGCATCTTCATAATCTCTCCATTGTTGATTATAAGTCATGTTTTTGGTACCCACCCTAAATAAATAAGTGAGTAACCAAATAACCAACCCGCCGACTAAAACCGCTTGACTCCAAATTCCAGCGCTGGTACTGTCAAAACCGACCTGTTGAAACAGCAGGTAGGCTAAACCCCCTGCTAAAAAAATAATAATTCCAATTCCAATTGCATCAATTCGGCGCATTAGCTTGCAATTTTTCTCGGTTGAGGACGAAAGTTTAAGAAAGGAGCCAGAAGAATTAATCCGGGGAACAAGAAGAAGACTAAAAAGTACATGAACCCCCGTTCAAAGGAACTCGCCACATACCAGCGACTATTTAGATAAGCATACAAAGCCGCCGGAAGCACCAACAGATAAGCACCTGCTAAGGCAACATAGAGTCCAATGGTGATCAGCAAAGTTGGATTTTCTGAAATCATAGCCATAGCTTGAGTTAAATCGCCGTTACTTTTTGCTCAACTTTGATTATTTTACAATCAATCGGTAATCGGGAACAAAGCGGGGAACCTTTACTTTCCCCAGTCCCCTCATCTTAGGCGAGCGCTGCTACAGAAACTTTACCTGCAATGCGTTGAGCGATCGCTTTTAATTCTAAAGCCGCCGCCGACTCCGGTTGAGAAATCACAATAGGAACCCCCCCATCTCCCCCCTCACGGACAGGCATTTCTAAGGGAACTCCCCCCAATAACGGAACTCCTAGCTCCTGGGCTGTTTTTTCGCCGCCCCCAGAACCAAAGATATCGTATTTTTTATCAGGGGCATCCGGGGGAATAAAATAACTCATATTTTCCACAATTCCCAACACCGAAACCCCCAACTGTTGGAACATTTTTAACCCTTTGCGGGAGTCCAACAGGGAAACTAACTGAGGAGTCGTGACAATCACCACACCCGACATTGGCACTGCTTGCGCTAAAGTTAGTTGAGCATCTCCCGTCCCCGGAGGCATATCCACTAACAGATAATCTAACTCACCCCAATTGACCTGATAAAGAAATTGACGAATAATCCCGTTTAACATGGGGCCACGCCAAATCACAGGTTGGTCTTTGTCAATTAAAAACGCCATTGACACCAACTTCACGCCATAGTTAAAAGCAGGTTCGAGAATTTCCCCTTGGGGAGTTTGCTGCACCATAACTTTAGCCTCACTCAATCCCAACATGGTTGGGTCATTGGGGCCATAAATATCGGCATCAATTAAACCGACTTTAGCCCCCGTCTGAGCGAGAGCAACCGCAACATTAACCGCCACGGTGCTTTTACCAACGCCGCCTTTTCCACTAGAAATGGCCAGAATATTTTTAACCCCGGTAATGCCTTGGCGGTCAGGGATTGCTTTTTGTTGAGGAGTTTCCGCCGTGACATCAACCTTAACTTCTGTGACTCCAGGCAGTTGTTTGACTGCTTTTTGGCAATCTTCAACAATAAATTCTCGAAGCGGACAAGCGGGAGTGGTCAGAACTAAGGTGAAGCTGACTTCGCCATTATTAATATTGATATTGCGGATCATGTTCAAGTCCACCAAACTTTTCTGGAGTTCGGGGTCTTGCACAGGTCTTAAGACTTCTAATATTGCGTTGGGGTCGAGCATATTAACGTTTGATCTTTTTAAAAGTCAACTTCTATTTTTTGTTTCTCTCTCTATCTTAATAGCCGACGCGATTATCAGAATTACAATAAAAGCAATATAAATAACAAAAAACCTAAAAACGCAAAAAACGCCCCCCGAAACGGAGAGCGTTTTTTGTGATCTCAAGTTAAGAATTAACCGTTGATAGAAGGAGCAACCAGAGCCACAGGTGCAGATTCACCAGAAGCTAAGTCTAAGGGGAAGTTGTG
>JBMDYE010000025.1:0-8003 GCA_048595135.1 Planktothrix sp.
TAATCACTTTTCTAAAACAAGGATTTTCTCTAAATTACCCATTGAACTGAACCAACAATCAAAATTTTAGGAAATCAACAGAATTAGCCTTTACCAGGTACTCAGGTTTTAATTTGTAGAGGTTGTGAAGGCTTTTACTACAGGTCTCTATTATTAGTTAGGTTGAGATGCGATTGCCAATCAAAAAACACTGTTTTGAACTTAAGATAATTTTTGCATAAGTGATAGAACTTCAGATATAGATTAACTTAGACGAGCATTGGGATAGCTCCTCCAGACATTGAAAATCAATACAGCAGCACAATTCCGCTTACCGTTATAACGGTTAATGAAAATTTTGCCCTGTTTTGGATTACTATACTCTGGGGGTCAAGGAAGTAATCAACTCAGGACTTTACTAAAAATTAATCCGTTGAAGGGTTCAACGGGGGTTTTTTCTTGTCTTCAAAAAACGAGCATTTACTTGAGGGGTATTCTATGAATATTTGTATTTTTATTGATCCAACGATTAACAACGTTCAGCATTTCCTTAACAATGTTGTTGGATCAATAGAAGTTGTTCCCCTTAACCTTTTTGAAGATAGTGTTCAACAAATCGCAGATTATCTCAAAAGTAGGAATAACATTCAGGAAGTTCATCTTATTAGTCATGGATCTCCAGGCTGTTTAAATTTAGGAAAAACTCAACTAAATTTAGACAACTTAGAAAATTATGATCAACTTTTAAAACAAAGCTTTTCTGCGGTTCATTCTCTGATTCTCTATGGCTGTCAACTCGCCAAAGGAGAAACGGGTCAAACGTTTATTCAAAAATTATATCAAATTACGGGTACAAAAATTGCTGCTTCAACAAAATTAATCGGAAATCAACAATTAGGGGGAACTTGGGATTTTGATTTTATTCTAGGCGATTTGAACGTTAATTTACTTTTTCCTCAACAAATTCTTCAAACTTATCCTTCTGTTTTAGCAACGTTTATTGTTAATAGTACAGGGGATACGAATGATAATGATATAACCAATGGCATTACGACACTTCGAGAAGCAATTACTGTTGCTAATACTACCCCAGGTAGCGATCGCATTGATTTTAATATTCCGAATAGTGATCCAGGCTTTAATGCCGCAACGAATGCTTTTACAATTTTACCCTTATCAAGATTACCAGCAATCACAGATTCCGTTATTTTAGATGCGACCACCCAACCTGGATTTACAGGGACTCCGATTATTGAAATTAACGGGAGAAATTCAGGCGGGTTAGATCGGGGTGTTCTAGAAATTACAGCCGGAGAAAATAGCATTATTCGAGGGTTTGTTATTAATCGTGCTGGCTTTAGTAATGCAGCTATTTTAATTAACAATAGTAGCACAAATCGAATCGAAAATAACTATCTGGGAACCGATATTACAGGAACACTTGATCCAGGAGGAAATGGATCAGGACTAATTATTCTGAATTCCGCTAATAATATTATTCAAAATAATCTTATCTCAGGAAATAATAACACGTCAGCAGTCGGAATTCGCATCGAAGGAAATACCGCCACTAATAATCAAATTCTGGGAAACTTTATCGGTACTAATATTACGGGAAATGCAGCTTTAGCCAATTCCCAGGGAGGGATTGTTATTAGAAATGCACCGAATAATATTATTGGAGGAAACGCAACCAATCAACGGAATATTATTTCTGGAAATGGCTTCCAAGGGATTAATATTACTGGAGTTGGTGCTACTGGAAATAAAATTTTAGGAAACTATATTGGGACAGATATTACGGGAACTCTTGCAGTTCGTAATACGTTTGATGGAATTTTAATCTCATCTAATGCGTCTAATACCATTATTGGCGGAACTGCGACAGGTGAAGCTAATTTAATTTCGGGTAATGGTTCTAGTGGTGTTTTCCTCCAAACCGGAACCAATAATCAAGTCATTGGAAACTTAATTG
Organism: Planktothrix sp.; assembly: GCA_048595135.1. Lineage (GTDB taxonomy): Bacteria > Cyanobacteriota > Cyanobacteriia > Cyanobacteriales > Microcoleaceae > JBMDYE01. The sequence continues at coordinate 1,955 of JBMDYE010000025.1, forward strand.
GAACCGATATTACAGGTAAAATAGCTTTAGGAAATGGTTCAGTAGCAGGAGTCAGGATTGAAAGTTCTGCTCATCTCATTCAAGATAACTTAATTTCAGGAAATATTGGCGACGGAATTTCAATTTCTAGTAGCAATGCTAATAATAATATTGTAATCGGAAACCTGGTTGGAACTGATATTGAAGGAATAGCAGCTTTAGCAAATAGTGAAACCGGAATTATCCTTGCTCAAGGTGCGACTAATAATCGAATTGGGGGAACAACGGCTGAGGAACGGAATATTATTTCTGGTAATAGAAGTTCAGGGGTTAATCTTCAAATTAATGCAACAAATAATCAAGTTTTAGGAAACTATATCGGCACTAATATTAACGGAACTGTAGATTTAGGAAACACTGGCGACGGGGTAAGTTTATTAGCAGCACCGAATAATATTATCGGGGGAACTGTTGCTGGATCTGGAAATTTAATTTCTGGAAATAATGCCAATGGAATTGATTTAGGTTTAGCCTCTTCTGAAACTCGAATTTTAGGTAACTTTATTGGTACAGATTTGACTGGAACTGTTGCAATTCCTAATGAGCAAAATGGAATTGATACAGATGCGTTTCCAGTTAATGGAATTATTGGGGGGACGACACCACCAGAACGAAATTTGATTTCTGGAAATAGAGAAAATGGAATTTCTCTGGATGCACCCAACTATCAAATTATTGGAAATTTAATTGGGACTCAAATTGATGGAGTAAGTCCGTTAGGAAATACAGGTGCAGGAATAGATATTGCTTTAGGGGGTAACAATACTCGCATTGGTGGAACAAATGCAGGAGAAGGAAATACAATTTCCTTTAATGGTAGAGATGGAGTATCTGTTGGAAATGGCAGTACAGGAAGTTCTATTTTATCCAATTCTATTTTCTCAAATAATGAGTTAGGAATTGACTTGAGTGCAACTGTTATTAATACAGCCGGAACAACCGCAAATGATCCAGGAGACGCAGACACCGGAAGTAACAACCTCCAAAATTTTCCGGTTATTAACTCAGCCGTTTCGGATGGAACGAATACAATTGTTTCTGGAACCTTAAATAGTACCCCTAATAAGGCATTTCGAGTTGAATTTTTTGCGAATGATACCTTAGATCCTACTACCTTCGGAGAAGGTCAACAACTTTTAGGGTTTGCAACCGTCACAACGGATGCTACTGGAAATATCAGCTTTGAGCAAACATTTTTATCCTCTCAAACGGACAATAAATTTATTACCGCCACCGCCACAGACCCCAATAATAACACCTCAGAATTTTCAGGGGGACAACAAGTTAATCCCTTAACCCGTATTGAATTTTCTCAAGGAAATTATCAACTGAATGAAAATGGAAGTGTTGTTAGTAGTGCTATTACAATTAATCGTACCGGAAATATTGCAAGTTCATCGAGTATTCAGGTACAATTAACCGATGGAACCGCAACCGGAGGAACAACATTTGCTCCAGAAATTGACTTTAATAATACTGCAATTTTCGTTAATTTTGCAGTAGGAGAAACCTCTAAAACCGTAACAATTCCCATTAATGATGATACTTTACTAGAAAGCAATGAAACCTTCACAGTCACTCTGGCGAATGGAAGTGTAGGAACTATTATTAATCCTCAGAATACTGCCATTATTGAAATTATCGATAACGACGAACCCGAACCCACACCCACGCCAACTCCCACACCGACACCCACGCCAACTCCCACACCGACACCAACTCCGACTCCAACACCAACACCAACACCGACACCAACACCCACGCCAACTCCTACACCGACACCCACGCCAACACCGACACCAACTCCAACACCGACACCGACCCCCACGCCAGAACCAACACCCACACCCACACCAGAACCAACACCAACACCAACTCCAACTTCAGAACCCACTCCAACTCCGACACCAACACCCACACCGACACCAGAACCGGAAGACCCCGACTGTCTTTGTCCTGCATTTCCCAGTTCTCCTGATATTCGTGTGACTGAACCGATAAACGCCTTTTCAGGCGATGAACAAAACGAAACATTATTAGGGACTGAGGAAAATGATTTTATACAAAGCGTTGGGGGGAATGATACCCTCACCGCTTTGGTCGGAAACGATACCTTAATTGGAGGAACAGAAAACGATCTTTTATTTGGAAATCAAAGCTTAGATTTGTTACTCGGTGAACAAGGAGAAGACGAATTATATGGTGGAAAAGAAGCGGATTTAATATTTGGGGATGACGAAAATGATTTAATATTTGGAGATGAAGGAAATGATACTTTATTAGCAGGAAATGGCGACGATACCTTATTAGGTGGTATTCCAAATTCATCTAATTTTCTTCAAGATGGGCGAGATTTATTGTTTGGAAATCAAGGAAATAATTTAATTTTAGGAAATCAACAAAATGATTCACTATCCGGTGGAGAAAACCAGGATACCTTGTACGGAGGGAAAAATAATGATTTACTCTGGGGTGAAGGAGAGAATGATTTACTGTTAGGTGATGAGGGAAATGATACCCTTTGTGCGGGAGAAGGAAACGATACACTATATGGTGGTTTAGGTTCCCAAATAGAAGCAAATTTACGAGAGGAAGAAGATCTTCTCTGTGGGGATGAAGGCAATGATTTTCTATTTGGAAATGAAGGAAAAGACACCTTAAATGGAGGTTTAGGTAATGATATTCTTTATGGCGGACTGAATAATGATAGCTTAATCGGTGGCGCAGGAAATGACACTTTATTGGGGGATCAAGGGGATGATATCTTAGCGGGAGGAACCGGAAGTGATCTGTTTATTATTCTCGTCAATTCGGCTGAAAATATCATTACTGATTTTCAAGATAATCAAGATAAAATTCTAGTCAGTTCAGATGAAAGTTTAACCAATTTGGTTGCTTTTGAAGACTTAACGATTAGCCAAAATGGAGTGAATGTATTAATTCAATTTGAAAATCAAGTCCTAGCAATTTTAGAAAAAAGAGAAGCAAATTTGCTCACGTCAGAAGATTTCTTATTAGTATCATAGTTATCAGTCACCAGTAGGGGCGAAGCATTCGGTAGGTAACTTATCAGTTTTTCTCATAAATTTCTGCCCGAATGCTTCGCCCGTACCCAGTCATCAGTCACCCGTTATCAGGAGGTAGTTAAAAATTCCTAATTCTTAATTCTTATTTTTAATTCTTAATGTTTGAATAGAGAACTGAATTGATAGGATAATATTTTAACCAATCTATTCATAGCAGAAGCCAGAAGTCAGCAGTCGTGATGTCAATTGTAGAATGCTGAAAATACAACATTACAGCGTTCCTTGATGTCTTAATTGTTATGGAACTGCTATAACTATTTATCTAGGATAAAATTGTGAAAGACTTAAACAATTCTCAAAAAATCTCTAGCTTCATCGGTGATCCTTTTGCTGGAGAAGGGAGCCGCTCCGTAGAAGCTTGGTTTTTAGGTTCAAGAGCCGAAAATCTTGATGAATTAGAAAAACTCGTTGTAGAAGCCTTACGAGATCACGGATTTTGGCGGCGAAATTTCCATCCCAGCGACCCCAGTTATATTACTGAAGAAGTTAAGCGAAATCATGATTATTTACAAGCTATTGATCACACGAGAAATAGTTTCCGTGAGCTTTTAGCATGGCTGAAAAAATCAGTTCCTTTCTTTAGTTTACGCTACCAAGGACACATGACTTGGGAAACAACAATGCCCTCAATTTTAGGGTATTTTGCAACCATGCTCTATAATCCCAATAACGTAGCTTTTGAAGCTTCCACCGTCACAACACTATTAGAAATTATTGTGGGTGACGATCTTTGTAAAATGTTAGGTTACTATGTCCCCACAGACGCAGAAAAAAAAGCGGGAATGATGACGCCTTGGGGTCACATTACCTGCGGGGGAACGGTCGCTAATTTAGAAGGACTTTGGGCGGCGAGAAACCTAAAATTTTATCCGTTTACCTTAAGAGAAGTTATCAACACAGCCCCAGAACTACAAGCCGCTAAAGACATTTTAATTGCTTTACCCAATGGCAAACAAAAGCCTTTATTAGAATTAGATTCATGGCAACTTCTCAATCTTAAAGGCGATGATATCTTAGACATTCCTGCTCGCCTAACAAAAGAGTATGGCATTCGGGAAGATATCGTCAAAAAAGCGATCGAAAAGACTCCCTACACCCTCCAAAAAATGGGAATGATCGCCTTCGCCCAAAAATTCCTCCAAGATGTCCCCCAACAGCCTGTTTTTTATGTTCCAGGGACAAAACATTACTCTTGGCCTAAATCTGCTGCGATCTTAGGGATTGGTTCTAACCAAATGCGCGATGTCGGAATTGATATTAATGCGCGGATGCGGGTTGATGAACTGGAAACTCAATTACAAGACTGTCTAGAGCAACGCATTCCGGTACTCGCCGTGATTGCTGTCATTGGTAGCACAGAAGAAAGTTCCATCGACCCCCTAGCTGATATCGTCGCCTTGCGGGATCAGTTCCGCGAGAAAGGCTTAGAATTTAATATCCATGCTGATGCGGCTTGGGGTGGTTATCATGCTTGTTTACTGTCCCGTCCTGAACGAGAGGGTGAAACTCCCACCGTCGAGTCTAGCTTAACTTTGGGATTAAGCCGCTATTCTGAACAGCAAATGCGGGCTTTAGTTCATGCGGATACCATTACTGTTGACCCCCACAAATCCGGTTATATTCCTTACCCCGCAGGAGCGCTGTGCTATCGGAATGCAGCAATGCGCGATTTGTTAACCTTTATTGCTCCCTATGTTAATCATGGTGACGAAGAACCGAATGTTGGTAGTTATGGGGTAGAAGGGTCTAAACCGGGTGCGGCGGTCGCATCGATTTATTTAAGCCACAAAGTTATTCGTCCTGATCTCACGGGTTACGGTCAGATCATTGGTCGAGCTATGTTTGGCTGTAAAAAGCTTTACGCCCGTTTATTATGTATGGCTCGTCCAGAAGATCGGTTTGTGATCGTTCCCGTACCTCATTTAGCGACAGCAATTCCCGGCGATACTGATGCTGAAAAAATTCAATTTATCCGCGATCGCATCGACCAAAAAACCAATGCAGAAATTCTCGAAGATCAAGAAGTTTTGAAGATTTTACCGGAAATTGGCCCCGATCAAAATATTCTAACTTATGCCTTTAATTTCAAAAATCCTGACGGAACTCTGAATCAGGATTTAGAGAAAGCAAATCGACTCAATCAAGCACTTTATAAACTGCTGAGTATTAAACCGGGGGCTGATATCTATGGTTATGACTTAATTGTCAGTACCACTGATTTTGAAGAAGACCATTATGGAACAGTCTTTATGGAGGATTATAAGCGACGTTTAGGTGTTGCAGGTTCCAAAGGGAAATCGATTAAGATCTTGCGTTCTACCGTGATGGACCCTTGGATTAGCGAAGCCAAAGGTCGGCCCTTCATTGACATCATTGAAGAAGAATTCCGCAAGGCTTTATCGGAAGCGTTGTTACAAGATTCGATTCTGCAAGTTTTTCATAATATTGATAGCAATAAAGATGGCGAAATTAACAAGTCAGAAGTTGCCCATCAATTACAATCTTTGGGTTACACCGAGGAGGAAATTGACAATATTTGGGTTCTCTGCGATCTGAACAAAGATGAAGTTCTTTCTTACGATGAGTTTCTGACTAATTTTGCGACATTCCTGATTCTAAAATAGGATCTGGGGGACAAGGGGACAAGGGAAAGAGAACAGGGGGACAAGGAGACAAGAAGAACTCTCTACTCTGTTCTCTATTCCCTATTCCCCCCAACCCTCTTAATTGTTCCTAATTTACAGTTCTAAAGGTGCTTCAATACCTAATTTTTCTTGTAATAAAAAATGTAAGAGCGATCGCGTAATCCCAACTAAACCTAATCTAGCTTGAGCCAATTCAGGAGTATCCCGTTTAACTTCTCCCCAAATCCGACAATCTCGATAAAACTCTTGAAATTTATCACTTAATTGTATCGCCAGTTT
>JBMDYE010000026.1:0-5076 GCA_048595135.1 Planktothrix sp.
TATTATGGGGCGTTCTGACCTCCTGAAACAACGGGAAACAACCCTGACCAAAACCCAAGGGTTGAATCTGGAAATGTTGACTCAACCTCCGGTCAGCACCGAACGGGACTGGTTACAGCATGAACCGATCCACAGTAACGGTCCGGTGTTGGATGATGTGTTACTGGAAGATGCAGAAATTGCAGAAGCGATTCGCAACCAAGGAACCGTTAGTAAGACGGTGCGGGTGGTGAATACTGACCGAACAGTGGGGGCGCGCATTGCGGGTAAAATCGCCTCGTTATATGGCGATAATGGCTTTACCGGACAACTGAACCTGAATTTTAACGGGTCAGTGGGTCAGAGTTTCGGCGCGTTCAACTTGGCGGGGATGAAATTAACCTTGACAGGTGAAGCCAATGATTACGTTGGGAAAGGGATGAATGGCGGGGAAATTATTATTAAACCCACCACAGAAATTACCTACGACCCGTCTGAAAACGTGATTATTGGGAATACCTGTCTATACGGCGCGACCGGAGGAACCTTGTATGCGTTGGGCAAAGCCGGAGAACGGTTTGCGGTGCGGAACTCTCTCGGAAAAGCCGTGATTGAAGGGGCTGGAGACCACTGCTGCGAATACATGACAGGCGGCGTTATTGTGGTGTTGGGTAAAGTCGGTCGGAACGTTGGCGCTGGACAAACGGGGGGTATTGGTTACTTCCTGGATGAAGATGGCGACTTCCCTGACCTGGTGAACACCGAAATTGTCAAGATCCAACGGGTTAGCACGCCAATGGGTGAGCGACAATTAAAAGAGTTAATTGAACAACACTTTGAACGCACCGGAAGCCCCCAAGCGAAGACGATTCTGGAGAACTGGTCGGAGTATTTACCGAAGTTCTGGCAGGTTGTTCCTCCGTCGGAAGCCAATAGTCCCGAAGCGTCAGAGCAAAAGCTGGTCGCAGCACTTTAATTAGTGATCAGGAATCAGTAATCAGTAATCAAGTAATCAGTAAGGCAGTCAGGGGTTATTCGTTATTTTCGGTGGTTTCCTGGTTCAACCTGAAAATCTATTCTTCAAGGAAGAACCTTGTTAATCATTACCTACGGTAGACTAACGGCAGGCTCCGCCAACGCCCCTAACACTGATTACTGATTACTGATTACTGTTTTAGGTTGAATTAAAAAGACTTCAGGAGAAGCATTCGTGAGATTCGGATAAATTTCATGACGTAAAATATCATATCGTTCTTCTAAAACGGACTGAATTGTTTGTACATCGGCTTGCGGATATAATACCAACCAATATCGAGAATGGTTTTGAGGTAATAAGTCTAATATTTCTAAGACTAATTTTTTGTTGAGTTTGTTAGGATAATTTAAGTCAGGATTCGCTAAAGCTTGCATTGGTAATGAGCCTTTATAATATCGCGGTAAAGCTAAATGAGGTTGCCAATGTTTGGCATAAAATCCAATCGCATCTCCAGGTTTTTTTTCAGCTTCAATTAACGCGATAACTGCTTTCCAATCATCATGATATACATGAGTATAATAAAAGTTGAGTCCTCCTGTTACTGCGATTAAGTAAATGGCGGCAATACCCAAACCAATTAAACGATAGTTTTGAACAATCGTTTGGAAGCCTATCGTTAATAAAATTATGTAATAGGGTGCGATAAAGATTAAATATCGATCAATCAGTAATGATCCAGTAAGATAGGAGACTGACAACAAAATTAGAAAAGGGAAAATCGCCCAAGCTGCAATCCAAATTAACTTAGGTTTAACGACTTTTTGTTGAACTTGTTTAATAACTTGGAGGAAACCCAGGGCGAGTAAAACGATTAAAATGAGATTGAAGAAGATATAGAAATAGTAAATCCCTTTTTCCCACCCAAATTCCGAGGATTTTTGAGCAGATTCATAGGAAAAACGCACCGCTTTTACGGGCCAAAATACAGTAAAGTTAATTAATTTAGCAGGAATTAATAAAAGATTGGGTTTAGGAGTATCAGCAACCCAATTAAAAAAATCAGGGATTTCTTTAATTAGCGCATAGATAAAAGGAAACCAAATTAATCCGATGATGATTAATCCTTTACTGATGGTATTTAAAATTTTCTTTTGATTTTTAAAATTCCCCTGAATTAAAATTAAATCGGGAAGAATTAAAAAGATATTAATCGGGGTTGTTAAAATAGAAAGGAAGCGACCGATAATCCAGATAAAGATTGATTTTTTAAGGGTGACTTTTTCTAAGACATTCATTAAGCCAATTGTTCCCAATAAAGAGAAAAATGTCCCCATTGAATACATCCGAATTTCTTGAGCATAACCAATAAAAAAAGGCGAAACAGCCATCATAAAAGCCGCTATTATAGCTGTCCAGCGATTGGCGACTTTTAGGGCTAGTAAATATAGGAGAACAATTGCACCTAAACTAAAGGGAACGGAAGATAATCTTAACCAACCGTCACTATCACCAAAAATCATCCAAACCTTTAGAAATAAATAATAAAAAAGTCGAAGTTTAAGCTTTAATTGTTCTGCATCTCGAATACTAAACTGTTCATCTATCCAAATGCTTTCTGTCCCAATTTGATACAGGCGCAATATTGTTCCTAGAATTACTATTAATATCAAAGGAATCCATTGGCGAAATTCTTTTGATTGAAATTGGTTATACAGAAATCGAAATCTTAGGGTTTTCTGTTCAAATGTATTCATTATTTTCACCTTTGGGGTCGTCTGTGTTTCTGCATAGCAATAGAGACGAGTGACAACGACACGATCACCTAACTAGGAAAAACACTATAGTTAGATTCGATCCTTAAATGTTTACTAGCAATAATTGTCGGATGGCTAATAACTTTTTCCTATCCTCTATTCTCTATTTTCTTTTCCCCTTTATTTCCTATTCCCTGGGTATCTGTAGAATCAATTTCGGGATCTTATATTACAACCTGCCAATCAATTGAGCAAGATAGTATCAAAAAAAGTGAAGTTAGTCAATTTAGGGTAGAAACTTGTTTGTGACCCATGCTAAAATCTGGGCAGGTTTGGGTTAAAAAATATTACAATAGCAACTGAACTAATTCTAAATCTAAATAAGATTTATCTCCGACGTTTCCTGATAACACAGAAAACGGTTGATCGGGTTCTCCTAAATGATTGATAATCAGTTTTGCATTAGGAAATTTTTGATTTTGGGTATAATTATTGACGGTAATAATCGTTTTTAATCCAGCGTGATCGGCTGCTAAATAGCCATGATGGGAGTCTTCAAAGACTAAACAATTTTCTGGGGTTAAGTTTAGTTGTTCTAAGACATAAAAATAAATATCAGGAGCGGGTTTTTTTTCAGGAACAATATCCCCGGCGGCAATCAGTTCAAAATAATTGGGATCGAGGGTATTTTCTAATAAAGCTAAAACATTAGGTAAGGCACTGGTGGTGGCGATCGCTAACCGAAGACCGTTTATAAAGGCTTCTTTAATTAACCGTTTTACTCCGGGACGTAAAGGGATAGAACCGTGATCTAATAAGTGACGATAATATTGATTTTTAGCGTGATGTAAATCAGCAATTAAAGCATCTAAATTTTCTGTTATTTTAAAGTTGGGTTCATAATTTTCAATATAATAACGAATTCGTTCTTTTCCTCCGGCGATCGCGAGTAATTCTCCATAGAAATCAATTGACCAATTCCAGGGAAGTCCCGCCTCAGTAAACGCTTGGTTAAACGCCACTCGATGACCATCTCGTTCCGTATCTGCTAACGTTCCATCCACATCAAAAATTAAAGCTTTTAGTTCTTTCATCGTTCAATACAGGTGAGTTTTGAACCTTACATAGAAGCCAGGTTCGGTTGTCCTTCTATTGAACCGTGAAAATGCGCTTCTGGAAAGACTAAAACGCCAGACACAAAAGTGCTGAGTTTCAGGATAGATCCGCTATATTTAGAGTATCGACTGATCTCTTGAGCGGTGATCCCCTACTAATAGCGTGAGCAATTGATCTATGAGCGCCCTTCCTCTGTCCGACTTTGAACTGCATAGTGCTGAAGAGTTGGCTCAATATCTACAGTCCGCTTCAACTTGGCGAGAAATCGAAAGTTTGGTGAATGCCTATTCTCACTGGAAAGTAGACGCTTGGAAACTGTTATCAAAATCCGAGCAAGACCGCATTCAAGAGTTAAAGCAGTGGAAGGATCACGACGTTGCTCAAAAATTCCCCCTCGGTTGCAAAGTACAACGCCTAAACGACACCCAAGGCTGTCAGGGAACCGTTGTTAAGTATTGGAGCGCCTACGGTATTGATTATGTCACCTTCAAAGTCGGGCCTGATACGGATTGGTGTCGCGCCAGTAATTTGAAACGAGTCGGATAATTATTAGAAGGCAGAGGGCAGGAGGCAGGAGGAAGAGAGGAACAATAGGGACAAGGGGAAAGGGCCCCCAGGGCTGTTTCATTTTCAAGCGTCAATTCGTTTGACCTCTCCCCCTAACCCCCTCTCCTTCCAGGAGAGGGGGGAAAGATTTCTACTATTAAACATCAAAAATTATTTAATTACTCCCCCTTCCGAATCAAAATATTTTTCCTTTCCCCTCTCGAATAAAAACATTCTTCCTTTTCCCTCTCGAATAAAAATATTCTTCCTTTTCCCTCTCCTTGTAGGAGAGGGCAGGGAGAGGGGGAGAGGGCAGGGAGAGGTGGAGAGGGCAGGGAGAGGTCGGGAAGGGGGTTGGGGGGTTAGGTCAGACAGATTTTGGGGAGAAAATGAAACAACCCTGGGGGGGGGAAAAGGGGGACAAGAGAACTATTCTTCCTTCCTTCCTCCTCTTACCTCCTGCCCTCTGCCTCCTGCCTCCTGCCTTCAATTCTTAATTTGCTGCTGCGGCTCGTTGTTGGGCAACTTGTTGATTTTTGGCATATTGTCCGGCTCGATCTTTCGCAACAGCGACTTTGGGATGATGAGCCGGGACTTTAGCCATGAGTTCGCTGGCTCGTTGCCATTCCGATGCAACTTTCGTCCAATCCGCTTTCGTTTGGGCGGTTTGGGCTAAGTTGGCTGCATTGGTCGCTGCTTTAACGG
>JBMDYE010000027.1:0-33566 GCA_048595135.1 Planktothrix sp.
AATCGAAAGCCGCCAAGTCCGGTTAAACCCAGAACCAAAGGTATCATAGCTGTAGCCGAGTCGGTAAGGAAAATGCCCTAACGGAATCTTTTTCGCATCAATATTATTATAAGAATCCTCACGAGGATCAATACGCCAGCCTAGCACTTGTTCCAACTGTTCATACTGACGCCAATCGAGTTTTTCAGAGTCGTTACCCGTTGACTTGACAATGGGAGTCTGAACGCTCAAACCAAATCGTTGATCAGAAAATTTCCGCCATAACTGATCAATCCCTTGCAGTTCGTGACAAGGAATTTCAGAAATGACTAACGGAGCCGGAGCAGAAGAATTTTCAAAGGGAATTCGATAAGCATCAAACAGTGCGAGCGTTTCCCAGTCCGCCTTCACCCATTGACGATTGGCTAGCGCATCCACCAAACGACAGTATTTTAAGCGGTGGGTAATGGAGGCAACCCCATTCCAGACACCACCGCTCACCCCATTCCCGGTTGTCGCGGGTAAATGTCCCACAGGCGCATAATCGGAGAAATTCAGTTGATCATACTTGCGCCATTGACCCCATTTGCGCCAACCGACGCGATCGCCAAATTGTTCAGCAGTTTCAGGCGTATACTCACCAACGCGACCGCCAACGGCTTCCCAAATCTGCTGTTGTTGGCTAAACCCAAAACGGCGATCACTATAATAATTCCACAAGTCATTGATCGTGTGGAGATCGTCACAAGCGAGATTTTCAACTTCTTTTTGACTCAACCACCCTTCCGCTTCTCGATTACTGATTTTGAGTAAAATCCGAAAGGTTTCTCGATCGGCATCTTTCCATTGACGCTGCCTTAACAAAGCTTGTAGGGGTTTATAGTCAATATCGGCACTGGACAGTAGCTTAAAGTAAGGGTCAGCTTTCGGAGTTTGGGAAACAGAAGACCGACAAGACGATATTCCCAAAAACAACATTAACAGAATCCACGAATATTGCCGAACCCAACCTTTTCCTAACATACAGTAGCTTTCAACTCAATGAAATGATCAGCCGTAGAGGAAATTCCTGAATTCCCTCTACTGTATTTTATTCACTGTGACAAGGCGATATTCCTAAGCAAGAGCAGCTATACAGGAGGCAGAGGGTAAAAGGTAAACAGGTTTCCATTAATGGCAATCTCATCAGTAGACTGATCTCCATCTCTGTGCTATATCTTAAGATAGATGACAAAATTGTAATCTTTGATCTAGATCACAAAACCCATTCGATAAAATCACGTTCCCTAACTCCTATCCATCACCTGCTGAATCGAGAAAACCGAGGATGATTAAAGTGTCGAGTTCAAAGCCTAGCCATGATCCCTAACGTTGATCTCTTACCTGGTGCCATTTTAGAAATTATTGCTTCTGTCGCTAATACCCACAATTTGACAAAAGCCGATCAGTATGGGTTAATGGCTGCGGTTTTGGATGAGTCATTGTCCGAAGAAGAACGGCGCTGCATTGATCGGCTGTTGCGATCGCTAGTTCGGGGCAAAATTACCGTTACGGATGAAGCCTCTAAACTCGACTAAATCCGGTAATCCCTCCTTTCGTTTGCTGAACTCGACAAGCCTCAGCGATTAGTCGTCAACGAAAATTAAATCATCTAATTCAGAATAATCTGGTAAGGTCATGTCAATGGGTTGACCGTTTCTCACCACAATTCTCTGTAATTGAGAACGAGATAACACTTCACTCAAATAACGACCTTTCAAAATCATAAAATCCGCCGGGTATCCAACGCCTAAGCGTCCGACTTGGGGTAATCCCATCAAATCCGCAGGGGTTTTTGTTACGGTCGATAACCAATCTTGATAGGGTCGATCTAAATGACAAATTCTCACCGCCATTTTAAACACTTCTAAGCCATCATGATCTCCAAATCCATAAAAGGGATCTCGACAATTATCGCTAGCAAACGCAACGGGAACTCCGGCTTGTTTTAATTCATGCACTAACGTTGGGCCACGCCAACGGGGAGTCCGGGGAATTTGGGGTTGATGATATTGGCGATCTTGTAAATATAAATTGCACATTGGTAAACTGACAATTCCAATTCCCGCTTCTTTGACTAATTTTAATGTGGAATTAATAACGGCTTCTGACTGTACCGCTAAACTGCAACAATGACCACAAATAATTTGACCCGAAAATTGATGTTTTAAAGCAGCTTCTGCAATTTTATGTAAACAGTTAGATGCCGGATCACCCGTTTCATCTACATGAAAATCTAAGGTTAAATTGCGATCTTGAGCTAGTTTAAAAACCCGTTCAATTTGTTGTTCTAAATCAGGATTAATATAAGCCACGCCTCCTAATATTTCTCCTGATTCAGCCACTAAATCCGCTAATCTTTCCCCTTCTGGGGTGAAAAAGTAATCTAAACTCACTAAAGAAACAGCTTGTAGAGAGATGCGGTCTGACCATTCTTTTTTTAAGATTTTAAAGACATCCCAACTTAAATCCGTTAACCGTCCAGCCGAATCTAAATGGGTACGGATTGCCTTTGTTCCTTGAGCATAACTACACTTTAACCCAAATTCCATTCGCCGATAAAGATCTTCGGCTGTCCAGGTTTCTTCATCTTTAATTGCTGCTGTTAACGCTTGGTCAAAGGTGCCATCAGGATTAGGCGATCGCTCCCAAATATGACCTTTATCTAAATGGGTATGCACATCCACAAAACAGGGCCAAATTTGTTGTTTCTGTAAATCAACTGTTGGTATGTCTCCCGTTTGTGTAGTTCCAGCCGCTCGAATTGAATTAATTTTTCCGGCTTTAATTTCTAAATCCACCAACGCCATCCCATCCCGATTTTGTTGTTCTACCAGCATCGGATCACTGATATCAACTAACAAACAAACCGGAACAAAAGTATTTTTTAACCAGTAATGATCAGAATTAGGAACCATAAAGAAGAATTAAGAATTAAGAATTAAGAATTAAGAATGGGCAATAGGGAATAGGGAATAGGGAATAGGGAAGAGAAAAGAAGCACACTCTTATGTGTCCGACTGATAACTGGTGACTGGTGACTGGTGACTGGTGACTGGTGACTGGTGACTGGTGACTGGTGACTGTAATACGCTTGAGTTGGCTTATGCAGGAAACGGATAACTGTGATGCTAAATCTCAATAATTTCTTAACTTTTGTAACATTAGCTACGATTTCTTACGGATTTCAGCCCTAACTTATTCATATTCCTTAACGAATCGGTAACAAAACCAAACGTTCAAGGAACTGAGGTGAAAAAGCGTTTACAGGCATTCCCCTCAACGCCTAATCATCAAATCTTTACATTTGAGTCTCGAATGATACGGTTTGGGTTCAATAGATTTGCTACTATTCGGCCAAAATTGATCCATCTGTCCCTGGCCCGACAGGTACGAGACATAGCAAGCTGAGGAATAAGCTATGACGAGCACATTACCGCCAAAGACAGCCTTAAACAAATTTGAAAAATTCAAAGCCGAAAAAGACGGTTTAGCTGTCAAAGATGAAATTGAACTATTTGCCCAACAAGGTTGGGAAGCCATGAACGAAACGGATCGAGATCACCGCCTTAAATGGCTCGGAGTCTTTTTCCGTCCGGTCACACCCGGAAAATTTATGATGCGGATGCGACTGCCCAATGGGGTCATCACCAGTGAGCAGATGCGGGTTTTGGGAGAAATCGTGCAACGCTACGGTGATGACGGTAATGCTGATATTACCACAAGACAGAATCTTCAGTTAAGAGGGATTCGCATTGAAGATGTACCCGACATTTTCCGTCGCTTTGACCAAGTGGGGTTAACCAGCATTCAGTCGGGGATGGATAATGTCCGCAATATCACGGGTTCACCCGTTGCGGGGTTAGACGCCGACGAACTGTATGATACCCGTGAGTTGGTGCAGCAAGTTCAAGATCTGATCACCAATCACGGGAAAGGCAATCCTGAATTTACTAATTTACCGAGAAAATTCAACATTGCGATCGCCGGATGTCGGGATAATTCCGTTCATGCAGAAATCAATGATATTGCCTTTGTTCCCGCCTTTAAAAACGAAACTTTCGGGTTTAATGTATTAGTTGGCGGCTTCTTTTCTGCCACCCGTTGTGCAGCAGCAATTCCCATGAATGTGTGGGTAGAACCGAGTCAAGTTGTTGCGTTGTGTCGGGCAATTTTAGAAGTCTTTCGGGATCATGGATTTCGAGGCAATCGTCAGAAAGCCCGCTTAATGTGGTTAATCGATGAATGGGGCGTTGAAAAGTTCCGTTCTGAAGTTGAAAAACAACTGGGTTATTCCTTAGAAACCGAAGCGGAAAAAGACGAAATTCTTTGGGAAAAACGGGATCACATTGGGGTTTATAAACAACAGCAACCGGGTTTAAATTATGTCGGCTTGCTGATTCCCGTTCGGCGGTTATATGCCAACGATATGTTTGAATTATCTCGACTTGCTGAAGTGTATGGCAGTGGAGAAATTCGCTTAACGGTCGAACAAAATGTGATTATTCCTAACGTTCCTGATTCGCGGCTGGATGCCTTTTTATCAGAACCGTTGTTAGAGCGTTTTCCCTTTAATCCGGGGTCTTTAAGCCGTTCTTTAGTGTCTTGTACAGGTTCCCAATTCTGTAACTTTGCCTTAATTGAAACCAAGAATCGCGCCTTGGCAATGGTGAAGGAATTAGAATCCGAATTAACCGTTGAAAAAACGGTGAGAATTCACTGGACAGGATGCCCCAATTCCTGTGGACAACCCCAAGTTGCCGATATTGGTTTAATGGGAACAAAAGCCCGCAATAAAGCCGGGAAACCCACCGAAGGGGTTAACCTTTATATGGGCGGAAAAGTGGGGAAAGATGCGAAGCTTGGCGAATGTGTGCAAAAATCAATTCCTTGTGAAGATTTAAAAGATGTTTTGCGAGAAATTTTAATTGAAAAATTTGACGCAAAATTGAAAGAAGGTGTTAAAATAACTTCAACTGAATCTGAGTTAAAAACTCAGGAAAATTCTTCTGAATCTAACGCAAAAACAGCGACCCTTGTTTTTGAAAAAACGGGGAAACAAGTTACCTGTCGAGAAGATGAATTGATTCTCGATGTAGCTGAACGTGAAGGAATTGTAATTCCCAGTAGTTGCCGTTCAGGAAATTGTGGAACTTGCCAACAAAAATTAGTCAGTGGCGATATTCAATATGAGGGTACACCCGATGCACTCAAAGATTTAGAACCCGGAATGATTTTAACTTGTAGTGCCCATCCGACAGGTATCGTCGTGATTGATGCCTAACCAGACCCAATTTTTGGGTGTTCAACCTTAATCCACCATTGTTCAAGATTAATCAACATGAGTAAGCTTTCAAGACGCAAATTTTTGTTAACGGCGGGTGCTACCGCAGCAGGAACCATCTTAATTCACGGCTGTTCTTCCGGTGGAAATTCCACCACTGCATCGAGTCCTTCCCCTACAGCAACCGCAGTTCCTGCCGCCAATATTAATCCGGCGGATGCGCCTGAAACCCCCAGCGCCACGTTAGGATTTATTGCCTTAACGGATTCTGCACCGTTAATTATTGCCTTAGAAAAAGGCTTATTTGCGAAGTATGGGATGACCGATGTAAAGGTCGTTAAACAAGCGTCTTGGCCGGTTACTCGTGACAACTTAGAATTAGGTTCCGGTGGGGGAGGAATTGATGGGGCACATATTTTATCCCCTATCCCCTATTTAATGACCTTAGGAAAAGTGACCAAACAACCCGTTCCGATGTACATTTTGGCGCGGTTAAATACGAATGGTCAAGCCATTTCCTTAAGTAAAGAATATCAAGATTTAAACGTTGGGGTCGCGGATGTTGGTAAATTAAAAGATGTTTTTGCCCAAGCAAAAGCCTCTGGAAAAGAACTCAAAGCCGCCATCACCTTCCCCGGTGGAACCCACGATTTATGGATGCGGTATTGGTTAGCCGCCGGAGGAATTGATCCCGATAGTGATATTTCTACCATTCCCGTACCGCCTCCCCAAATGGTTGCCAACATGAAAGTTGGAAACATGGAAACCTTTTGTGTGGGAGAACCTTGGAACGCTCAATTAGTGAACCAAAAACAAGGTTATACCGCCTTAATTACCGGAGAATTGTGGAAAGATCACCCCGAAAAAGCCTTTAGTATGCGGGCAGATTGGGTGGATAAAAATCCGAAAGCGGCTAAAGCTTTATTAATGGCAGTTTTAGAAGCTCAACAATGGTGTGATCAACCCGGAAATGTTGAGGAAATGTGCCAAATTGTTTCCCAGGATAAATGGTTTAAAGTGCCTGTAAAAGATATTGTGGGACGGTCTAAAGGGGATATTGATTATGGAACAGGTCGCATTGTAACCGCCAGTCCTGTTGCCATGAAATTCTGGAAAGATTTCGCGTCTTATCCCTATAAGAGTCATGATATTTGGTTCTTAACCGAAGATATTCGTTGGGGTTATTTACCCATCGATACTGACTTGAGAGCCACCGTTGATAAAGTCAACCGAGAAGATTTATGGAGAGAAGCGGCTAAATCGTTAAATATTCCGGCGGATCAAATTCCGGCTACTCCATCACGGGGCGTTGAAACCTTCTTTGATGGCATCACCTTTGACCCAGAAAATCCTCAAGCTTATATTAATAGCTTACAAATTAAGAGGATTTAATGTTCCTAGCTTCGGGGTGTTATTCCGCAACAAAATAGCCCCCGAATTCTGCAACTGATTCTTGTCGTTCCTCATCATTAATTTGATTAACTCATGACTACTAGCTTAAAAGCAGGTTCTAACAACAATCCCCTGAATTCCGTCCTCAATGTTGTGACTCAAAATCGCAACAAAATTATTCGGCCACTCATTGCCCTTGCCATTTTTATGGTTATTTGGCAACTATTATGTTCTGGGGAAAGTCCGAATTTACCCTCACCGATAACAACCCTTAAAGAATCTTGGGAAATCATTATTAATCCTTTCTTTGATAATGGGGGAACCGATAAAGGATTATTTTGGCAAGTCTGGGCGAGTTTACAACGGGTTGCCGTTGGATTTACCCTATCTGCCATTGTCGGAATTGCCTTGGGAATTTTAGTTGGATCAAGCCCCTTTATGTATGATGCTTTAGATCCCCTATTCCAAGTATTAAGAACAATTCCGCCTTTGGCTTGGTTGCCCATTGCCTTAGCCGCCTTAGAACAAGCGAATCCAGCTTCAATTTTCGTCATCTTTATTACGGCAATTTGGCCGATTATTATTAATACAACCGTTGGCGTTCAACAAATTCCCCAAGACTACCGAAACGTGGCACGGGTGTTGCGATTATCTCGTCAAAAATACTTCTTTAAAATTCTATTTCCTTCAGCAGTTCCTTACATTTTCACCGGATTAAGAATTGGAATTGGGTTATCTTGGTTAGCGATTATCGCAGCAGAAATGTTAGTCGGCGGTGTGGGAATTGGGTTCTTTATTTGGGATGCCTACAATAGTTCTCGAATGAGTGCCATTATCGTTGCTTTAATTTACGTCGGGGTCGTGGGTTTACTGTTAGACCGTTTAATTGGCTTCATCGCCTCAAAAGTTGTTCCTGAAGACAAAAAATAGGAATTAAGAATTAAGAATTAAGAATTAAGAATTAGGGAATAGGCACTCTGGCAATGGGCAATAGGGAATAATAAATCTCTTCCCCTACTCCCTCTGCTCCCCCCGCTTCTTATAACTGGTGACTGATGACTGGTGACTGGTGACTGTAAAACTGATAACTGATAACTGATTATGTCTGTATTTGTAGAAGTTGATCACGTCCATCGTGTTTTTAATCTCCAAAATGGAGATAAATATATTGCTCTAAAAAATATTGAACTGAAAATTAGAAAGGGAGAATTTATCTCTCTGATCGGACATTCTGGCTGTGGAAAATCAACCCTTTTGAATATTCTGGCAGGTTTAGACCAAGCCTCTGAAGGGGGGATTATTTTAGAAGGTCGAGAAGTCCGTGAACCCGGCCCGGATCGGATGGTGGTGTTTCAAAACTATTCCTTATTACCTTGGTTAACTGTCCGAGATAATATTGCCTTAGCCGTTGATGAAGTTTATCAAAATAAACCGAAAGAAGAACGGAAAAAAATCGTTGAACACCACATTAAATTAGTGGGGTTACGTCATGCCGCCGATAAACTTCCGGGGGAAATTTCCGGGGGGATGAAACAACGGGTGGCGATCGCTAGAGCCTTAGCCATTCGTCCTCAATTATTATTACTAGATGAACCCTTTGGCGCCTTAGATGCGCTGACCAGAGGCGGGTTACAAGAGCAGTTAATGAAAATCTGCGAAGAAAACCAAGTGACTGCGGTAATGGTCACTCATGATGTGGATGAAGCTTTATTATTATCCGATCGCATTGTGATGTTAACCAACGGCCCAGAAGCCCATATTGGACAAATTTTAGAGGTTCCTATTCCCCGTCCTCGCCACCGGATGGAAGTGGTGAACCATCCCAGTTATTATGCCCTAAGAAATGAAGTGGTTTATTTCTTAAACCAACAGAAAAAAGCCAAGAAATCAGCCACGAAAAAAGCTCCAGCCGTTATTTCTGGAAACGGCTTAGAAAAAGTCAATTTAGACTTAGGTTTTATTCCCTTAACGGACTGTGCGCCCTTAATTGTTGCCAAAGAAAAAGGCTTCTTTGAAGAATACGGTTTAACCGAAGTCACCCTCAGCCGAGAAGCGAGTTGGAAAACCTTAGCCCAGGGGATTACAGACGGTCGTTTAGATGCCGCCCAAATGGTAGCGGGAATGCCCCTAGCGATGACCTTAGGCATCGGCGGAAACCGTTCTATTCCGATGGTGACAGCATTAACGTTATCGCGGAATGGTAATGCCATTACCTTCAGTCAAGAGTTATATCAACAAGGGGTAAAAACCTTAGCGGATTTCAAAGGATTAATTGCCAAAACTTCCGATAAAGTGCATACATTAGGAATGGTACATTCCAGTTCGATGCACAATTTAATGCTCCGCTATTGGTTAGCGTCTGCTGGAATTAATCCGGATCAAGATGTTAGTTTAACAGTGATTCCTCCGGCGCAAATGCAAGCCAATTTAAAAGCGGGAAATATTGACGGCTATTGTGTGGGAGGCCCTTGGAATTCACGGGCAGTTTATGAGAAAGTTGGCTTCGTGATTGCTAATAGTTTAGATATCTTCCCCAACGGACATCCTGAAAAAGTGTTAGGGGTGACAGAAGACTGGGCAAATCGTTATCCCAAAACCCATCTTGCTTTGGTGAAAGCATTAATTGAAGCCTGCGAATATTGCGATGATCGGCGAAATCGGGAAGAAATTTTAGAGATGTTATGCCGCGACGAATATATTGGTGCCAAACCGGAATATGCTCGTTCAGGATTTATAGATCCCTTTCAACGAGGAAATGGTAGCCCAACCCAATTAGTGGTTAACTATAATCAATTTTTTGTTGATAAAACTAACTGTCCCGATGCTTCAGAATTTCTGTGGATTATGGCAGAAATGGCACGTTGGGGCATTACACCGTTTCCCAAAAATTGGGTTTCTGTTTTAGAACGGGTATTACGCACCGACATTTATGGAGAGGCGGCAAGATCGTTAGGAATCCCCGATTTTGGACGAGATCCTCACAACATTAAATTGTTTGATGGCAAAATCTTTAACCCCAATGATCCAATCGAATATCTCAAAACCCTCAAAATTAAACGAGAGATTCAGATTACAGAAATTGCCCTTGATTCCGTGGCAGCTTAACTCAGTATTGATCTAACTCTTGCCCACCTCAAACCAAAGAACGATGCAAATTCTAGAAAATACCAAATCTCAACCCACTCCAACTTCAAAATCCGATGCGTTTCTGGTCATCGAGAACGTTTCTAAAGTCTATGAAACGGCTAAAGGCCCCTACGTGGTTTTAGATAACGTTAACCTCAAGGTTCAGGAAGGGGAATTTATCTGCATTATTGGTCACTCCGGTTGTGGAAAATCCACCCTATTAAACATGGTGGCTGGGTTTAATCAACCCACCACAGGAACCGTCAGCGTTCAGGGAGAAGCCATCACTGAACCGGGGCCAGAACGGATGGTGGTGTTCCAAAATTATTCTCTCCTACCTTGGTTAACTGCCAAAGAAAACATTCTGTTAGGGGTGCAGTCTGTTTATCCCGATAAACCCGCTGATGAACAGATGCGAATTGTTGAAGAAAATCTGGAATTAGTGGGACTAACGGAAGCGGCCAGTAAAAAACCCACTCAACTGTCTGGCGGGATGAAACAACGGGTGTCCATTGCCCGTGCCTTAGCGACTCGTCCCCAAGTTCTAATTTTAGACGAACCCTTCGGCGCGTTAGACCCGATTACCCGGGAAGAATTACAGGAAGAATTACTGAGTATTTGGCAAGATCATCGAATTACGGTTCAGATGATTACCCATGATATTGATGAGGCGCTCTTTTTAGCAGACCGTTTGGTGATGATGACCAATGGCCCCTCGGCTAACGTGGGGGAAGTTTTAGAGATTCCCTTTGAACGACCTCGCAAACGGGCGAAAATCATGGAAGATCCCCAGTATTATGAACTGCGGAACTATGCCCTAGACTTCCTGTTCCGTCGGTTCGCTCACCATGAAGAAGATGAAGACACCACTGAAGAAACGACAGAAAATACAATAACTGAAACAACAACGACAGACAGTAAATTCCCTCAAGGTTCTACAATAGCACCCAGTTCTAGCGCTCAATTGATAGAGGTGCCAAGTATGTCCTCCAATAGACCAACACCAGAAGAAAATCCGTATACCCCGTCCCCTGATACTTATCCAGAGTCTCATCAGGGTGAACATGACGAACCTGAAATGTCACCCGCCACGAAAACGGGGATTTTATTTGCCCTATGGGGTGTCATTCTTGCAACGTTAGTGGGTTCTCTGTTAGTCAGTCCCACAGCGACTACGACTAACAAGGAGGAAGAAACCACGGAGTCAGCGACGGTGGTTGATGAACCCCAAACCACAACAGCGGTTATAGACACCGCCTCTCCCTCCCCTACCCTGTCTCCCTCACCGACGGCTACGTTATCTCCTAGCGCGACCACTTCTGGGAGTCCCGCTTCTTCGTCGAGCTTAACGTTAAGTCCCTCCACAAGCACTTCTCCCTCTCCTTCTCCGGCGGCGACGTTATCTCCTTCGTCGAGCTTAACGTTGAGTCCCTCCACAACGACTTCTGCCTCTCCTGCTCCGGTGGCGACGTTATCCCCTTCTCCCAGCAGTTTAGGGACAACAGCAGCAACCTCTGCTTCTCCCTCTCCCTCTCCGGCTCCGACGTTATCCCCTTCTCCCAGCAGTTTAGGGGCAGGTACTCTGTCTCCTTCTTCTCCTTCTCCTTCTCCCATGGGGACAACGGGAACAACGGGGACAACCGGAACCACTGGAACAACGGGAGGTAGCCTGACCTTATCGCCTAGTCCAACGGCAACGTCCTCTCCCTTAGCCTCGACAACCACTCCCTCGCCCTCTGCAACGACGGCAACTACCAGTGGTACAACGACTTCAACTCCTACGGCGGCTGAACTGCAACAGTTGAATCAAACCTTATTCGACCAAATTAACCAAGCTTGGCAAACCACGCCTGTTACCGCCGAGTCGGTTTATACCGTCAGCGTTGATCAAACGGGCAATATTATCGACTATCAGCCGAAATCTGCACAAGCCACTCAAAATGCTCAAAATACACCCTTACCGAATTTAACAAAATCAAATTCCAGTACAACGCCTTATGCTCAATTTGACGTAACGTTCACGACCGCAGGCACCCTTGAAGTCAACGCGGCTCAATAAAACGAATTAAGAATTAAGAATTAAGAATTAAGAATTAGGGAATAGGCAATAGGCAATAGGCAATGGGCAATAAATAGGGAATAGGGAATAGGGAACAAAGATACTATTTTTCCTGCCTCCTGCCTCCTGCCTCCTGCCTCCTCATATAAGACTTTAATAAATGAATCGAAAATAACAGTTTTTATCAGGGATTCAAAATAAGCTTAAAAATCAATTAGATATTTTTTGAATTCTCAGCCATTTTTAAAACAATAAACCTATATAAATCGGAATAGGGTAAATCTACCCTATGGGGGATATTTTTTGTCAAATTTCATCATTTTTATCCAAGTTTGAGGACAAAAAAATGGAAACAATTAAAACACTTTGCCCATTTTGTGGGGTTGGTTGTGGTTTAGAAATTGGAGCAACAACGACCCCAAATCAAGAGATTAAACGGGATGAAAAGGGAAATCCGATTTGGAAAGTTAAAGGCGATCGCCATCATCCTTCTAGTCAAGGAATGGTCTGTGTAAAAGGCGCAACAGTAACAGAATCGATTCGTCGCGATCGCCTACTTCATCCGATGTTTAGAGAAACCTTAGATCAACCGTTTCGCCAAATTAGTTGGGATGAAGCGTTTAATTTAATTGTTAATAAGATTCAAACAATTCAACAAAATTATGGTTCCGATGCCTTATGTATGTATGGTTCGGGTCAGTTTGTAACGGAAGATTATTATGTCGCTCAAAAACTGATGAAAGGCTGTTTAGGAACCAATAATTTTGATGCGAATTCTCGCCTTTGTATGTCTTCGGCTGTTTCCGGTTATGTCAAAAGTTTCGGTTCCGATGGCCCCCCTTGCTGTTATGAAGATTTAGAATTAACTGATTGTGCCTTTATTGTCGGAAGTAACACGGCTGAGTGCCACCCGATTGTCTTCAACCGTTTCGCCAAATACCATAAAAAAAATCCCGACGTTAAATTAATTGTCGTTGATCCTCGTAAAACTGCCACTTCTGACAATGCGGATCTACATCTTGCCATTCGTCCGGGGAGTGATATTGATTTATTTAATGGGATTGGTTATTTATTATTAAAATGGGGAGATATTGATGCTTTATTTATTGATGAATGTACCCGAAATTTTCAACAATATACCGACGTTTTACACCATTATTCTCCCAATATTGTCGCCCAACGCTGCGGCATTACCGTTGAAGAATTAGAAACCGCTGCCCGCTATTGGCAACAATCTAAACGGATTTTGTCGTTATGGTCAATGGGGTTAAATCAATCTTCCGAAGGAACCGCCAAAGTCCAATCCTTAATTAACCTGCATTTAATGACAGGTCAAATTGGTAAACCCGGATGTGGGCCCTTTTCCCTCACCGGACAACCGAATGCAATGGGGGGACGGGAAGCGGGAGGACTGTCCCATCTGCTACCCGGTTATCGGTTTGTTGCTGATCCTGAACATCGGGCGGAAGTCGAACAATTTTGGAAACTTCCAACGGGTCGTATTTCCCCCCATCGGGGACGAACGGTGTGGGAGATGATGTTAGGGTTAGAACAAGGGGAGGTACAGTTGCTTTGGATCGCGGCGACGAACCCAGCGGTGAGTATGCCTGATCTAGAACGGACAAAAGCTGCGTTGTTGCGATCGCCCTTTACCATTTATCAAGAAGCTTATTATCCGACGGAAACCGCGAACTATGCCCATTTATTACTTCCGGCTACCCAATGGAGTGAGAAAACAGGGGTGATGACCAACTCAGAACGCCGGGTTACCTACTGTCCGGGGTTTGATCCGCCACCGGGAGAAGCGCGACATGATTGGAGTATTTTTGCAGAAGTGGGGCGACGGTTAGGGTTTGTTGAACAGTTTTCCTTTCAAACCGCTGCGGAGGTTTATGGGGAATTTGTACAGTTGACAAAAGGGCGAGTTTGTGATGTGTCAGCCCTAAGCCATGAACGGTTACAACAACAAGGCCCGACTCAATGGCCCTACGCCGCACCCGATCGCGATCCAGAAACGGCGAAACGTCTCTACACCGATGGAAATTTTGCCACCCCTGATGGACGGGCAATTTTTGCCGCCTATCATTCACGGGGTTTAGCGGAACCTCCTGATCCAGATTATCCGTTTGTGTTAACCACGGGGCGGTTATATGGTCATTGGCATACCTTAACCCGGACGGGACGCACCGCTAAAATTACCCAAATGCACCCCGATCCGTTTATTGAAATTCATCCCAAAGATGCCGATAAACTCAATATTCAAGAGGGGGAGATGGTGGAAGTGTATTCTCGGCGGGGAAGTTGTCGGTTTCCCGCAAAAATTACCAAAGCGATCGCACCCGGTACGGTGTTTGTCCCGATGCACTGGGGGGCGTTATGGGCAGCGGATGCAGAAGCGAATACCTTAACCCATCCTGAAGCTTGTCCCGACTCCCGCCAACCGGAGTTAAAAGCCTGTGCGGTGCAGTTAATACCCGTGTCTCCATCGGTCACCCCGGCTGTCGAAATGACCTCCACACTCACGAATTATAGCTGAAGGTACGAGGTAGAAGGGAAGAGGAGGGAGGAACATCCTTGATCATTGAGACTCACAGCCTTCATCAATGTCCGATATAATTTGAAAGCTCTGATTTGTTGTCACAGGTCAGAGCTTTCAACGTAGATTTTTGATAAAAAAGTATCCCCCAATAAAAAAAAGAGGGATAATTTAAACTGATCTACGCTAATGTAAAGGATATCAAAAATGTCAGAGCAAGTAGAAAAAATTAAAAAGCTAATCGCAACGGCAACCAACCCTAAGCAAAAAGCCATGTATGAGCAACTTTTAGCTAAGTTGCAACCTGAACAAGACTCTAAAAACGTACCCGAAACTTCTCCCGCCCAACCCCCGGAACCCGCGGCGAAAAAACCTAAAACCATCGCCGTTAAACCCAAATCGGAACCTGCGGAAAAACAACCGAAAACCGTTGCGCCTAAACCTGAAGGGGAAGCGACGGAAAAAACAGCTAAAACTGTAGCACCCAAAGCTCAACCGGAACCGACGGAAGAACAACCGAAAACCGCAGCCGAAACAGCAGAGAAAGGATCAGAACCGGAGAAAAACCCTTTATTCCAAGCGGTTGGAATTATCAAAGGGGATGTTATTTTTGATGAAAATGACCAGGCGGTTATTAAGATTAAGGATAAGGAATATCGATTATATTATATCCCAACCAACAGACGCCGGAAAGTTCATGACGCGTTAAAAAAAGAAATTGAAGCAACAGGTAACACAACTCAACGGTTAATTGTTTATCCTAAAATTATTCATTTTCCTGATAAAGAAAAAATCCATAGTGTGGCGTTTCAATTAGTCGGATTTATTGCTCAAGGAGACAAAGGCAACGCCGAAACCATTGATTCTGAATTAAAGGATTTTGAATTTTGTTTGCGGGGGTTGTGGCAATTTATTCCGGTTTGTCGAACTCCTTGTATTTCAGTCTTTAAAAACTTTAATAAGGATCGATTAGATTGGGTAAAGCAGGCAGAAGCCGAAAAGAAAGTTAAATTTATGAAAGCGTCTCATGTTCCTTTGTTGTGGAAAGATTCACCGGTTAAGCCGTTTAGATTCAATCCAAAATTAGAGAAGGAACAGCAAGGAAAAACCTATTTTGTAGAAGTCAAAGCTCGTTTTCTACCGGATCGGGATGTCTTTGGATTTGTGGAACAGTTGAGCGAACCCTCGGAAGAACCGCCTAAGTTTTTCAAAGCCTCTAAAAAGCTGAAAGCGGAGGCCTTAAAATCCAAAGCGGGTTAGTTTTAAATCAGATGTATCCATTAACCCCAGGTCAACGCTTGCTCCTGTTGGTTAATGGTACAACTGTTAGAAGAGGTCAGTCAATCTATTCTTGTACAATTAAAACAGAACATTTAACATGATGTACAACATAATTACTCACACTCCCTAAGAAAATCTCGGCTAATTCAGAGCGGTTTCTTCTTCCCACCACCACTAAATCTGCTCCCCATTTGTCCACAACTTCTCGAATCCAATACCCCGCTTCTCCCACTTGATATTCGGTTTCCAGAGTAATTCCTTTTTGTTCTGCGTCGCTAACAAACGTTTGTAACCAAGCCGCTACTTCATGAATTTCTTGGTCAATGAGTTCATGCTGAATTTGTGCCATTCGGCTCAACCGTTGACCATAAAAATCCCCTGGGGAACCTAAAATCATGGGCGAAATATTAATACAATGAAAAAGCTTTAACTGAGCTTGATACATTTGGGCAAGTTCCAAGGCTTTGTGAAACACAAAGTCTGAGTGAGAACTTCGATCAATCGAAACTAGAATTTTGTTGTATTTCATAGTAAAAATCTCAATAATTATTCTTCTAAATAAGATGAAAGTTGAGGAGACATCAGTAATTGTTTTTTACTTTTTATGCCTTTTATTTACCTTGTAACTTTTACCGCCTGTCGCCTGTTACTTGCCTTCAATTCTTAATTCTTCTGACTCTGTACGGACGGGGTTACCTCGCCCCTACGACTCCTGATATAATTGTATCCTGCTTTACAATGGAATAAAATTAAGATCCATTACTAGCAGTCCAAACTTTTATTTTTTATGGTTTTAAACGGAATATGACTCAAACCTACCGCATTACTCTTCTTCCTGGCGATGGCATTGGCCCTGAAATTATGGCGGTGGCAGTGGATGCGTTAAAAGTGGTCGGGAAACAACAGAATCTTACCTTTGACTTTCACCAAGCGTTAATGGGAGGTGCTGCCATTGATGCGACCGGAGAACCTTTACCGGATCAAACCTTAGAAGAATGTTTGAAGAGTGATGCGGTTTTATTAGCAGCCATTGGGGGGTATAAATGGGATAATTTACCTCGTCATCAACGCCCAGAAACGGGTTTACTTGCCCTCCGCAGTGGCTTAAAATTATTTGCAAATCTTCGCCCTGCGACTATTTTACCCCATCTTATTGATGCGTCTTCTTTAAAGCGGGAAGTGGTGGAAGGGGTTGATATTATGGTTGTCAGGGAACTGACGGGGGGCATTTATTTCGGTCAACCTAAAGGCATTTTTGAAACGGAAACCGGGGAAAAACGCGGCGTTAATACAATGGCTTATACCGAGTCAGAACTTGACCGCATTGGTCGCGTCGGGTTTGAAACGGCGATGAAACGGGGGGGTAGACTGTGTTCTGTGGATAAGGCGAATGTGTTGGATGTGTCGCAGTTATGGCGCGATCGCATGAATTTGTTAGCCCCTAACTATCCGAAGGTGGAACTGTCTCACTTATATGTGGATAATGCGGCGATGCAGTTGGTTCGCTGGCCGAAACAGTTTGATACGATCGTCACGGGGAATTTATTTGGCGATATCCTCTCCGATGCGGCGGCGATGTTGACGGGAAGTATTGGAATGCTCCCTTCCGCTAGTTTAGGGGAATCTGGCCCCGGTGTGTTTGAGCCTGTTCACGGTTCAGCGCCGGATATTGCGGGACAGGATAAAGCCAACCCCTTAGCTCAGGTATTGAGTGCGGCGATGATGTTACGTTATGGTTTAGATCAACCCGATGCTGCCAATCAAATTGAAAAAGCAGTTTTAACCGTTTTAGATTGGGGATATCGCACCGGAGATATTATGTCTGATGGCATGAAATTAGTGGGTTGTCAAGAAATGGGAGATGTATTGTTAAAAGCGTTAGAAGCAAATCAATAATTAATCTCGTTCCAATGCTCGGCATTGGAATGGGAATTTTGAGGCTCTGCCTTAATGTTTCAGATGATGGGCAGAGCCCATCCTACGAATTGGGGGGTTGGTTCTTTACCCATTTTAACCATTGACTCAATGATCGCAAACTCTTTAATTTTTTTACCCCAGAACCGGGAATATTAGCTAAACTGGCAACGGAAATTAATGCGGCATATTGTAACCCTAAAAAACTATCCACGGCGGCATAAGGCCCCCCTAATGTAATCTCGCCTGACGCATACATTCGACCTGCATTAACGGGACTACCTTCTGAAGTTTGACTTCGCATTTCTAACAGTTCAAAATCATTCGTCACAGTCAACCGACCTATAGGATTTAACGGCAAATTATAATGGGTCACTAAATCATTAAACAACGGATTTGTATTCACTTTAGCATCAAGTCCCGTTGCATCAATAATAAAATCTGCTTCTAATTGCAGGGTAGAATTTAAACCCTGTTCTCGAATGGTTGTTAATGTGCGATTATGAGCAATCGGTTCTACTTTTTCAACAGTTCCAAAGGTGAGACGATACCAACCTTCTCCTAGTCCTTGCTCGACAATTTGTTGCCAATCCTCTCGATTAGCGGTGGTTGTTCCTCCCCAGGATTCTAACAGTTGTAAACGCTGTTGTGGGTTGGATTGTTCTAATTGTTCCCGTAAATCTCCCCCCCAACAAGCTTTCGGCCAGTTAAACGGTTGGAATTCAAAATGATTTTTAACGGGTCGTTGCGCGTGACCAAATTGGTTTCCTTGCCCTTTTGGCGATCGCATTAAATGTAAAATTAAAATATGAGTATTTTTCTGTCTGGCTTCATACAATCGTTGTAAAATCCGAGATGCCACAATCCCTCGACCTCGGATAATCACAGTTCCCCCAAATTGTTCTAAATGAGCATAAATATGTTGATGATTTTCATAGGCATTGACAACGGTTTTAAAGTCTTTTGTAGTTTCTCGATAAGCTTGTAAATCCGGTAAAAATTGAATGGCTGGATAACCGGTTGCGATGTGAAGATATCGGGGGATAATAAAGCCATGATCTCGGCGATTTTCCGTTGAACGGGAATAAGCGATCGCATAGCGACCATCGTTGGTTTTTCTAATATTTCTCACCCGTCCATATCGATAAATTTGTGACCATTGAATGCGTTTGGCTTCTCGATCAATCGAATCAAAAACATTTCCCGACCGAGGGGTATAGGTTTCTGCAAACGTCGGTTCTGCAAAAACTCGCCACAGTAAATTTAAACTAATTTTAAACTGTTTATTTTGAAATTCCTGCCAAGCTTCCCGCAACGCATAACTCGGCCATCCCCAAATATTATCAGGACAGGAATCAGAATTGGATCGTAACCGTTCATCAGGGGGAATTTGAGAATTTAAACATAATCGTTGATAACGAGAATACGGTTTATCTTCCATTCCTAACGCGATAATTTGATTGGGTTTTACACCGGAAATTTGCAAGACATTCACCCAAATAAAACTACCTAACCCTGCCCCAATGGTGAGATAATCAATTTCATCAATGGGTAATTGAGTGGCTTGTAAACTTTGAAAGGAAACTTGATCACTATGTAAAAATGATTGAGGGGGAAACTGATCCGGTTTGGGTAAACTCGGTGAAGCGGAAGCGGTGGTTGGATCGGGTACATCCGTATTCGGATTAAAAAGAATGGATGACGGTTGCGTCGCAGCAGTAACGATAGAATTGGTAACTAAAGAAACCGTAATCTGATAAGAATCAATTTGTAAGGTATCTCCATCCTCCAAAATGCAACGAGTTTGAAAAACATTATTCACAAAAATGCCATTACGGCTTCCTGTATCAGTCACCATTAAGTTTCCCTGTTCCCAAGTAATTAATACATGGAAACGAGACACCCGATTTCCTGGCAAAACAATCCGAGAAACCCGTTGTCCATTGATAGTAGTCGGCATTTTATCAAAGGATCGTCCTAAGGCAATAGGTGGGGTTAAAACCGGAGTTCGCCATTCTTCCGTTTGTAAATCTTGCCAACTCAATCTAATTTGCATTGATCATTTATTGGAATTCGTTTTAATTTAATTTTCTCCTGATAAAACCACACTAATTGCCGCCGCTAAGGAAGTACCACACCAAGGACAACCTAAATCTAAATGTTGATAAGCAGCAATGCGATCGCACTTCGGACATTGTAATCCATATTTTAAAGGATTTTTCAGCAAGCTAATCGGTTTTAGCAGTTGATCTGGGGATAACAAAACCGTTGGGGGAATCACAAATTCGGGTTGGGAAATTGCAATCACCTGAAGTTGCTGTTGTCCTAATTGTAAGCAACTATTCAAGTTTAACAGAACTTCCCCCGTTTGCAGAACATTTCCATCAATGATGGGGGGGTTTGTATCTCGTAGATTTCTGACATAAAATTGCGACATTGAAACATTAAAAAAAATTTCAATATGTAATCCTGATACCGTAGGATGAGATAATACAATATCACAGCGAGCGGGATCACGTCCGATGCGAACGGTTCCAGGATGTTTGGTTGCTTGCTGTTCATACAGGGTTCTGGTGTGGGACTGACCCGCCTCCGTCCACTGTAACGTTAATTCATTCATTGAGAAATTACCGTTAAAATTAACTTAATCAAATTCAGGTAAGTCTATTATATTTCAGCTTATTCTTGGGTTTAAACAATTTACATTTAATCTTAAGGAAACATGAAAAAACTCTTAATTACCGGAGTCAGTGGTTTTTTAGGATGGCATCTCGCTAAAATTGCTCAATCTCAATGGCAAGTTTACGGACTTACTCACTCTAAAACGATTCAAATTCCGGGGATTAATCCAGTTAAAATTGATTTAACAAACCTTCAAGATCTTCAACACCTGTTTCAAGAGATTAAACCCGATGCGGTTATTCATGCGGCTGCCCAATCTCAACCGAATTTTTGTCAACAATATCCCGAAGAATCTGCTAAAATTAATGTTGATGCTTCCCTGAATCTTGCTGATATCTGTTCTGCGTTAGAAATTCCCTGTGTTTTCACGTCAACTGACTTAGTATTTAACGGGTTAAACCCCCCTTATCGAGAAACTGATCCGGTTTCTCCAGTCAGTTATTATGGAGAACAAAAAGTCTTAGCAGAACAAGGAATGTTAGAACGGTATCCGAAAACTGCGATTTGTCGAATGCCTTTAATGTTTGGGGATGTTCCTCCCCATGCTAACAGTTTTATTCAACCGTTTATTCAAGCGTTAAGGGAAGGAAAAGAGCTAAACGTATTTATTGATGAATTTAGAACGCCTGTGAGTGGCACAACGGCAGCGAAAGGATTATTATTAGCGTTAGAAACAACATCAGGAATTCTGCATTTAGGGGGAAAAGAACGCATCTCTCGGTATGATTTTGTGCAACTGATGGCAGAGGTTTTAAACCTTCCCACCAATACAATTAAACCTTGTCGTCAACAGGACGTTAAAATGGCGGCACCTCGTCCGGCTGATGTTTCCTTAGATAGTACCAAAGCGTTTAATTTAGGCTATCATCCCTTATCTTTACGAGAACAATTACAAACCTTGAATTGTTAATTAAATAGTCTTAATAGGGTTAGTATTTTTACCTTCAGAGCTTACTACGAGTTTACCAGATTAAGGTTAAATCTAATAAAAATCCGGGTAAAACATCTTCTCCTGATAAAGTCGTGGGATTTTCTAATATTTCGACTTCTTGTTGAGGACGATAAATTTCAACTCGTCGATGTTTTGGATCAATGAACCATCCCAATTTTGCCCCATTCTCTCGATATTCATCCATTTTATCTTGTAGGGATTTGAGAGAATCGCTAGATGAACGTAACTCTACCACAAAATCAGGACACAAAGGAACAAATTTCTCTCGTTGTTTTGGTGTTAAACTTGACCAGCGATCGCTTCTAATCCAGGAGATATCAGGAGAACGATCCGCACCATTGGGAAGTTTAAAACCCCCAGAAGAATCAAAAGCGATACCGAGCTTAGTATGTTTGTTCCAGATACCAAGTTCCACAGCAA
The DNA here is from genome assembly GCA_048595135.1 of Planktothrix sp. Classification (GTDB taxonomy): domain Bacteria; phylum Cyanobacteriota; class Cyanobacteriia; order Cyanobacteriales; family Microcoleaceae; genus JBMDYE01. The sequence goes on from JBMDYE010000027.1 coordinate 21,665, forward strand.
TCTTAAAGTTACGATGGCTGGTTTCTCCCCCAGTTGGTGCCATAATCATTAGCTCTCCTGAGCGGTGTCGTTCAAATTTTAAATCTTTATTTTTCTGACATAATTCATAAAATTGATCTTCTGTTAAATCTAATGTTAATTGTAAAGGAATGGGTAAATTAATTGTTCTAATATCCATAAAATTATACCCGAACTTATTCAATTTTATTTTAACTTATCAAGTGTTTAATTAGGCTTTTTTAATGATATTAATAATAATTAATGAATTTTGTCTGTTAGGGATACGATCGCCCCAACTAACTTATCAGGATCAACAGGCTTAGGAAGATGACGTTGAAATCCCGCAGACATCGCTTGCTGATAATCAATTTCCCCCGCATAAGCGGTCAATGCGATCGCCGGAATTGCCCCCCCTTGCTCAACAGGTAACGTTCTCACCTGTCGCATAAACTGATAACCATCCATATCCGGCATTCCGATGTCACTCAGTAGCACATCCGCTTGAAACTCAGTCAATCGCTTTAACGCTTCAACGGCAGAATGAGCCACCCCGACAATCGCCCCTTCCTGTTCTAACAGAAAGCGCACAAACTCGCGAGTATCCTCATCATCATCAACAATTAAAATCTTAATCCCACTCAAATCTGAGGACGGAATGGTGGGCTCATAATTGGAGTGAACCTTCCGTTGTGTAACTAACAGTGGCAAACAAACGGTAAACGTCGCTCCCAGTTCCTCTCCGGGACTGTCCGCTTGCACCGTACCCCCATGTAACTCCACTAAATGACGGACGATAGCTAACCCCAACCCCAACCCACCAAACTTGCGAGTGGTGCTAGAATTTTCCTGACGAAAGTATTCAAATACATACGGGAGAAACTCAGGAGAAATCCCTTTTCCATTATCCCGAATTGTGATTTGAGCCATTGAATCAACCCGCTTTAATTGTATCTTTACTTCACCCCCATGGGGCGTGAACTTCACCGCATTAGATACTAGGTTCCAGATCACTTGTTGGAGGCGGCTCGCATCTCCCATCACCCAGCCAAGATTCGGTTCCAGTTGAGTTTCTATGGTAATAGACTTCGCTTCTGCTGCCAGTTGTACGGTTTCCTTGGCGGCTTCAATCACTGGAATTAAATCCACATCACTAATATTTAAACTCAATTTCCCGCGCAGAATTCGCGATACATCCAGCAAATCTTCAATTAACTCAACCTGTAACCGAGCATTCCGTTCAATGGTTTCTAGCGCCTGCTGGGTTGTTTTGGCATCCAATGTTTTAGACTGAAGTAATCTCGACCAGCCCAAAATCGGATTCAAGGGCGATCGCAATTCATGAGATAACACCGCCAAAAATTCATCTTTAATCCGGTTGGCACTTTCTGCTGCTTCTCTGGCTGCTTGTTCCTGCTGAAGCAATCGAGTTCTCTCCGCTTCAGCTTGTTTGCGGGCGGTTAAATCTAAATAAAACGCAATAATTTCTTGCTGTTGGTCGTAGGGTTCTTGTAACAATGCCGCCCCAATCAAAATCGGCACTCGATTACCCTCTTTGCGAATATATTCCTTCTCAAAAGGCGTTGAAACCCCTTTGATTTTGAGTTCTTCCATCGCAGCTTCATCTAAGGGCAGAAACTCTGGGGGTGTCAAATCAATCCAACCGACTTTCCGTGATTTAATTTCTTCATGACTATAGCCAATCATATTTAGAAAATAATCGTTCGCATAATTAATTCCCCCTGTAAATTCACCAAACGCGACCCCAAACATATTCGATTCAACCAAACGGCGGAAGCGACGTTCACTTTCTTGTAATGCTTTTTCGGTTTGCTTGCGTTCCGTAATATCTGAGAAAGAAATGGCAATTCCATCTTCTAACTTAACCGCCATGTTGCGGAACCAACCGCTAATGCCATTATCGTTATAATGAAGTTCAATGTCATGGGGTTCCCCCGTTTCTACCACTCGAATATACCGTTCAAATAACTCGCTATTGGCTTTGTTTCCGGGAAGAACTTCTAATAACCGTTGACCTAATAATTCCTCTGGGGAATGTTTTAAAATCTCTGCCGCCTTGGGGTTCACATAAGTCCATTCAAAATCAATAAGATTTCCCCCCTGATCTCGGACACTTTCCAAAACCGTAAACGCATCTAAGGATAACTCTTGAGCAACCCGAAATCGTTGTTCGCTTCGACGTAAGTTCGCTTCTGAGCGTTTGCGTTCTGTAATATCTCGATAAAAAATCCCCAAACCTTCTTCTGAAGGATAAGCATGAATTTCTAGCCATAAATTATAATCAGGCGGGATATAATAATGATGTTCAAAATGAACCGGAATCTTCTCAGTCATGGCTCGGCGGTACTGGTACTCAACATTCGTTCCCACCGATGCACTCCACTCTTCCCAATGGGTTTTACCCAAACTTTCTAAACGGGGTTTTTGGTTGATTCGTTCCGCTTCTGCATTCAGATAAGTGATTTTCCAATCTCGATCTAAAGCAATAAACGCATCTCCCATATTCTCTAATATCTGAGTAATTTGGCGATGGGCTGCTTCTGTTTCCGCCCGTAATTTCTGTTCTTGACAGAGGGCTTCTTGACGCAAACGACTTAATTTTAGGGTCGCTTCCACTCTCGCTAAGAGTTCACGGGCAGAAAAGGGTTTAATTAAATAATCATCAGCCCCCGCTTCTAACCCGGCAATTTGGGCTTCTTCCCCCGCCCTAGCGGACAGTAAAATCATCGGGAGTGCCTGGGTTTGAGGTTCGGAACGGAGCGATCGCAACAACTCAAACCCATCCAATTCCGGCATCATCACATCAGAAATCACCAAATCTGGTGGATTTTGCCGAATCGCAGCCAAAGCCGCTAACCCATCCGTTACCACGTCCACCTGATATTGATGACTCAGTAATCGCTTCAAATAGTTTCGCAAATCGGCATTATCATCGGCTACCAAAATTCGGGCTGAACAGACAGAACCATCAGCCGGGGTAACAGTCGGATCAATGCCATTCAGGATCGCAGTGGGAGTCTCTTCTTGCAACCAACTTAACGCTTCTTCTACAAAGCTTATCACTCGTTTATCTGTTTTTTTTGAGAGGGGATTAACATTGGGATTGACTGAGGAAGCCGTTCGGTTAACCGGAAGGGTAACAATAAACGTGGTTCCCTGAGCCACCTGAGTGATTACCTCAATCGTACCCTCGTGTAATTTAACGAGTTCCTGCACCAAGGCTAATCCGATGCCTGACCCTTCATCGGTGCGCGAAGGGGTGCCACTGATGCGATGAAATCGTTGGAATAAATACGGCAGTTCGGCTTCGGGAATCCCCACCCCCGTATCTTCAACCCGCAATTCCACCTGATCTCCGAGAGATCGCAGCCGCACCGTAATCCCTCCAGTAAACGTAAACTTAAACGCATTGGAGAGTAAATTTAAAACGATCTTCTCCCACATCTCCCGGTCAACACAGACGAGTTGAGGTAAGGGGGGACAGTCGATCGTAAAATTCAAACCAGCTTGAGCCACTGCGGATTCAAATAAACTGGAAAGGTCTATCGTCAATTCCGCTAAATCGGTGGGTTGGTAAAGCGCCTGCATTCGGTTCGCTTCCACCTGGGAGAAATCCAACAGGGTATTGACTAACTTGAGTAAGCGCAAACCATTGCGCTGTATCATCTGCAACCGTTGCCACTGACGAGGAGGAAGGGGAGCGTTTTGATCCGTTAAAGCATCCTCAACCGCCCCTAACATCAACGTTAACGGGGTGCGAAATTCATGACTAATATTACTAAAAAACTCGGTTTTGGCTCGATCTAGTTCTTGCCTTGCTTGCTCATCTAATTTTTCTTGAGTAATATCTCGAACTTCGATAATCGTTCCAATCGTATGATCGCCTTCTCGAATCGGACTGGCTGTATAGGCTACAGGATAAAAATGACCGTCTTTATGGACAAAGACTTCCTCTCCTTGTTCCTGATTATTCTGAGGAAAGGCTTGGTCAATGGCACATTCACACAGGGGATAGGGACGACCATCCGGGCGAGTGTGATGAATCACATCATGGAGAATTCGTCCCTTTGTCTCCGCCAGAGTAAAGCCTGTTAAAAGCTCCGCCGCCGGGTTCATATAAACACACTGCTGGCGCTCATCCATGATGAAGATTGCTAAAGTCGCATTGTTACAGACAACTTCCAGCAGACGTTTATAAACCTCTGCACTTAACGTCTCCTGCGGCAGACGATGATATTCGCTCAGTGGGACGATCCGTTTTGATTCCATATCCCAAATCAGTAATCAGTAATCAGTAATCAGTGTAGGGGCAAAGCATTCGGGCAGAAATTTATGATAAAAACCGATAACTTATCTACCGAATGCTTTGCCCGTACCCAGTAATCAGTTAGGCAGTTATTAATAGTTTAGTGATTAGTTGGGAGTGGGAAGCTAATGTGATCATGTGTCAACGATTAAAGATTGGATCACACTCTTCTGTCAACTGTCTACTGGGTACGGGCGTTGGCGGAGCCTGCCGTTAGGTATAGCATACGTCCGATAGCTGATCGGTTTTGATCCTAAATTACTGCCCGCTCATATCCCGCCCCTACAACTGATTACTGATTACTGATTACTGATTACTGATTACTGATTACTGATTCTTCCACAGTTCCTAAATTAAATAAAAACGGAACACTGCTTTTTTCATTACCATTCATAATTAACACTCTGGGCATTTGAGATCCCCCTTGTTTCCAAGCTTCAATGGCTTCTTTTTGTAACACTAAATCTCCCCCTTGCGCTTTTAAGGTTTCTGCTAATAATCGTTGGGCTTCTGCTTTTCCTTTAGCTCGGTTAATATCCGCTTGAGCTTGTTGTTCGGCTTCTTTGGCAATATAAACCGCCCGTCTAGACCGTTGTTCTGCAATTTGTTTTTCTTCAACCGCCCTAGCAAATTCAGGCGAAAAGGTTAAATCCACCACACTCGTATCTAAGACAATAATTCCATATTTATCTAACCGAGTATTTAAGGCTTCATCAAAGTCGGATTTTAACATTTCCCGTTGGGTAATCGCTTCTTCAATCGTGCGTTTTGCGGCGGCAATCTTAAAGGCTTCCTGGGTTTGTGGCGCAATCACTTTTGACACCACATTTTGCAGGGTTCCCTGTTCTCGTCGAATGGTGACCACCTGAACTGGATCAAGCCTAAAGTTAATCGCAAAACTTGCTGATAATTGTTGTAAATCTTTAGTAGAACTTTGGGCAGGAACTTCAAATTTCTGCACCGTCACATCATACACATCCACCGCAGATACTAAAGGCGGTTTAAAGTGTAATCCTTCTAATAAAGCCCCATCTTGCGCTTTTCCTAAAATACTCAAAACCCCCGCTTGACCGGGGTTAATAATTACAAAAGAATTAATCCCAATCAAAAGCAGTGCTGCTAATAAAATGCCGAAAATAATACTCGGTAAACCCGTTTGAGGTTCTGCACTTTTCAAAATCAAAACTCCTTGTGATGAATTCGTCTTGCCGATATTATTTATTTAGGCAACTTTCTATAGTTTACAAAACTTTCTTTGTCTTGTGTCTTCTAATTCTTGCCAATCATAGGCATAATGACTAAAAGCATTAATTTGAGGCATCACCGCAAAAATATCGCGCATTTGTTGTTCAATTGGGGGACGATTTTTAAAGGCTTTTCTCCAGTCCCCCGCAATGGCTGGAATAATTTGAGTTCCTGGGGGCGCTTGTTTTACCACTTGTTCAACTTGGGACACAATACAACTGGTGTTTCCACAAACGCCATAGGACATCGGATGCCATTCTATCCGGGAAGAAAATTGATCCCAAGGCTGCATTCGCGAATCAAATCCCTGTTGTCCAATGGTGCGATTTCCTTCGGGAAAAAAGACCGCCCCGGCGGGAATTCCTCGGCTGAGAACAGGTTGACTGACCCTTTCTAAAAAGTCTAAAACCCCTTGTCTCGCATGGGCAACACTTAAGCGCCATAATTGCAGTTGTAATGTTTCTCCCATTTTTCTAACGGAGGCTAAAGTTTTCCAGTCTTTTTCTTCTGGCCAATAGGGTTTATCTTTTTCTTCAGGATACCGTTTATTAACGTCTTTCACATCATTTTCAGTAATGAATCCTTGGTTAATAAATTTTTCCATTAATTCTCGACCTTTTTGACTACTAGCGCGATTTAAAAAAGCTTGTTTAGAGGCATCCCCATAAATCCATAAATCTTTAACTTTAGTGGCAACAGATTCGGCGCCTAATCCTTTGGGGTAACGAACATAATCAAATAAAACCCCATCGGGACGACGTTGTAAAATCGTATTTAATAAGGTTAAATAATCTTGTTGAGCAATATTATTATAGGGATCAACAAAGCCTTGATTTACAAAACTTTCGCCATAATCATCAATTTTGGTTTCATCAGAAACGGCGGTTGTGGTGGTTTCTCCATCTCCATTCCGGGCTAAAACCTGTTGGCGATCGCTTCTCAAGGTATAGGTATACCCATAATTTAACATAAACATCCAAGCATAAACTTTTAGTCCCCGTTGTCTTCCTTTTTGGATCGTTTCTGCTAATAAATCACGGGTTTCTGTCCCCGCAGAACGCACCGCAGACGGCCAAACAGTCGGATTATTCTGAGATGGCAATAAGACTTGACCATCATAAAAAACTTCTACATAAACTTGGTTATACCCTTTATTCACAATTTGATCTAAAATCCGATCAATTTCTCCGGGTTTGGCATCACAAGGATATAATCTTAACCAAATGGCTTGGGTTCTAGGATAAGTTTGTTGACGACACTGATTAACCAGTTGGGCGTGTTGAATCAGAAGATTATTATAATTTCTAATGGCTTCTGGGTTGCCTGTTAATGCAGCTTGTCTTAAACTATTTTTCTGAGCGATCGCATTGGGATTAATTTGACAAAACGGCAACCCTTGAGAACGGGCAGGTAAGGTTAAAAATAAGGGGTTGGCAATTAACGTCAGTAGAAGACTGAAAACCGAGTTAGAAATTCGTTGAGAATTTTTATTGAATATTTTAGTAATTGGGAATAACGGAAGAAGGGAACAAGACATGGGTTTTAACATGATTTGGGCTGAATTATTTTAAAATATTCAAAACCTCTTTGGCTTAATCCGTCTAAAGTCTCCCTTCATCCATCAGGAGGCAAAGTCTAGCACCCTACCCCCTATTTTTTCAGGTTAAGCCCCTCTTTTGAGAGCGGCTTCTACCTGTTTAAACTCCTGTTCTAAACGTTGTTGTAATTTTTCGGGGACGGGGCGGTTGGGGTAGGAACTGTAATGTCCTGCTAACGCATTCAACGCAGTTCGCATGGTCGTGAAAGATGCCAAATTAGACACCCCCGAATCCCGACGGTAACGGGCAATAAATTCATTGATGACTTCACGTGCTTGCGCCTGAGCTTCGGGTTTCTCTGGTGCCGACTCCGGTAATTGAATGGCTGTTCTCAAGCTATTCACCACGGCTAAGGTATCTTGGGGATAATTGCCACTCAGTAGTCCAGAGGGACTTCCGCCACACCCGACTAAACCCATGGCAACCACCAGAACCAACGCAAGCAAACGAGAAATGTATCTTTTCATAAAAGTTTTGAGAATTTAGCATTAAAAATTATAGTCAAAATTGGGTTATTTCGCATTCCTCGATAGTTCGTAATCTTTGCAATGACTGATTTAATATCTTTATTAAGCCTGATTTCTCCTCACTGACTACCGAGTTGGGTTACAAACATTTCTATAAAAGGGTAGAGGTAGCACGGAAGTCAATCTCCTTAATGTTGAATTCTCAATTCTTCTCACTCCTTCTTAAGATTTATGATAATTTTTTTAAAAAATCTTCAACTTCTGTTAAATTAGGTTGAGCCGCGATCGCTCCCGGTTTTGTTGTGGTTAATGCCCCGACTGCACTGGCAAGTTTAACGATTTCTTCAGCAATTTCGGGATTTTGTAATTGTTCGGTTGAATATTGGCAAAATTGATAAAGAATTCCTGCGGTAAATCCATCTCCTGCCCCCGTTGTATCCACAACTTGAATTGAAAATGCACTCATTTTTCCTGAATTTCCCTGTACCCAATAAGCGCACCCTTTTTCTCCAGCCGTGACAAACACGCCTTGTAAATGATTAAACTGTTGAGCAATGATTTCCGGTTCTACCGTGTTAAATAAAAATTCTGCTTCTTCGTCGGTTAATTTTAAAAAATCTGCGTTTTGAACTAACGTTAAAATTAAAGGTTTCGCTTGTTCCGGTTGTTCCCAAAACATCGGACGCCAATTAATATCAACAAAAAGTTTAACCTGATTTTGTTTCGCCAGTTCCACGGCTTTTAAAACGGCTGTTTTACTTTCAGGATAGGCGAGTTCTAACGTTCCAATGACTAAAAATTTTGCGGTTTTAAATAAAGCTTCTGGAAGTTGATCGGCTTGTAAACGGGTATCGGCAAATTCAGTGGTTTTAATCTCTCCAAATCCAGCAAAACTGCGATCGCCTGTTTCATCGCGAACCACATAAACTATTCGAGTTGGTGTGGTAGAATCCCGTTGAACTCCGGTTAGATTCACCCCAATTTCTTCTAATAAATTAATTAACGTTTCTCCGGGTTCATCTTCCCCAATACAACCCACAAAAGCGGTCGGAATTCCTAACTTCACTAACGCACAAGCGGTATTAGCGGGGGCGCCTCCGGGATAATCTGTCCAAGACTCAACTTGTTCTAACGGTTTTCCCGGTTGATTGGATAACCGATCAAATAACATTTCACCGACGCATACAACCCAGGGATTTGTCATAACGAGATGCGAGTTTTTTTTAATTATAACTAAGAAAAACTCAATCGTTTGTCACAACTGAGTTTTTGGGATTAAATCAATTTTAGCGGAAAGCGTTATCTCATAATTCCTGTCTCTGTTTCCTAGTGCTACGCACTATAGATTGCTTTGGTAATATTCTTCAAGCTGACCTACCGCTTTCAACAAAGGAGAATCTAATGGCTCAACCCAGTCTGCAACCTCCCTGGAAAGTCCTAACGTTGCGACTCCTTGGGAAGCTTCTAATTCACCGGAGATAGCCTTTTGTTTTAAAGTTTCTAAGCCCTGAATCAGATTATTTAAACGCTCTGATTTGCCTTTTTGATCAGTTTTTTCAGCCTGTTGAATTGCTTGATCAATTAGCTGAGTAAATTCGGTGATTTTAGCATCCATTCGGGTTTTCCTATTAATGATAACAAATCCAGTGAAACTAAGGGCAACTAAAGGGTTCTACGGTAATACTTTCACCCGCCGACCATTGAATATTGGGGTCTCTAGTATCCTTAATAAAAACTTGAACACCCATGCCGGGATAACACTGGGTCGGTTCTTGGGGTGCAACAATTCCTTTATAGATTGTCGTTCCGGCGGGTAAAGTCACTGTTATCATCGTTGTAGCTTTATTTCCCCACTCTTGCTTCAAGGCTAAATTTCGGATCACATCCACATTTTTAGTAAAGCGATCCGTTGTTAAATATCGTCCATACCTCATCGAATCTTGACTATAATAACGATAAAAGCTCTGAGGTGCTGTTAATTTGATTTCTTCACATTTACTGTCAAGAAATGTCACAGCAATTTCCTGCGGCAGAGGGCAAGAAGCACTTGTCTCTTGAGTTAATGCTGGGCTAACCTTGAAAAAAGGAATTGAAGCGGGAGAAACAAAACAAAAACTGGTTAGAACACCTAGAGTTAGATTGAATAAAAATGATCTGGTTTTCATGGTGAGAGGGTCTCAAATTCCATCGTTATCTTATCAGAAAACGGCTTCAATCTTATCTCAAAATATTACATTTCTTAACTTTCTAGTGGAATTTCCCTCGTTCCCAGGTTCTACCTGGGGACATCTAAAAAGAAGCTCTGCCTCAATCCCTCATCAGGCGGAGCCTGCAACATACCATTACGAGGTAGAACCTCGCAACAAGAAAAACTTTTTTTGATAATGATAATGATTATTATTTTAATTATTTAGATTATTTTAAAAATGTTTTTCTAATTTTGTAGTTATTTTTACAATTTATTTTTCTCTTAATCCGGCAATATAACTTGAAGATTAAAAAGAATCGATCAAACTGATTCATTCCTTCTAATCATTCCATCTAAATCTGGATCAATTGCGGTTAAAATTATGCCTGAAACGCTCTTCAAAGTTGATTTAACCAAACCGATGTCAGAACAGGAAATGCCGGGACATAACCGTTGGCATCCTGATATTCCGGCGGTTGTTTCGGTCAATCCAGGTGATGTTTTTAGAATAGAATGTAAAGACTGGACAGATGGACAAATAAAAAATGATGATAGTCCCGATGATATCCGAGATGTAGATTTAACCGTTGTTCATGTTCTCAGTGGCCCCATTTATGTCAATGGTGCTGAACCTGGGGATATTTTAGTGGTTGATTTACTCGATATTGGGGCTTTACAAGGGGATGAATGGGGATTTACCGGAATATTTGATCGTCAAAATGGAGGCGGTTTTTTAACGGATCATTATCCAAATCCTGCCAAAGCAATTTGGGATTTGCAAGGCATTTATACCTCCTCCCGCCATATTCCAGGTGTTAAATTTGCAGGGATTCCTCACCCCGGTTTAATTGGTTGCGCGCCTTCCTATGAACTGTTGATGAAATGGAATCAACGGGAACAAGAATTAGTGAATACAGGGGGCCCGATTTGGAAACCGGAAATTCCTCCCTTAGCCGCCTTACCGAATCCTCAAAATGCTGTTTTAGGATTATTAAAAGGGGCAGATTTTGATCGGGTTGCAGCAGAAGCGGCGCGAACAGTTCCTCCTCGTGAACATGGGGGAAATTGTGATATTAAAAACCTGTCCAAAGGGTCAAAAATTTACTTCCCCGTTTATGTGGAAGGCGCGAAATTATCAATGGGGGATATTCATTTTTCTCAAGGAGATGGTGAAATTTCCTTCTGTGGTGCGATTGAAATGTCAGGTTACATTGATCTGCACGTTGATATTATTAAAGGTGGCGTGGAAAAATATGGGTTAGTGAACCCCATTTTTAAACCGGGCCCCGTTGAACCGCGCTACTCAGAATATTTAGTCTTTGAAGGCATTTCGGTTGATGAATTTACAGGCAAACAATATTATTTAGATGCCCATGTTGCCTATCGTCGCGCTTGTTTGAATGCCATTGAATATTTGAAGAAATTTGGGTTCACGGGAGAACAAGCGTATTTACTCTTAAGTTCTGCCCCTGTGGAAGGGCGATTAAGTGGGATTGTGGATATTCCGAATGCTTGTTGTACGGTCGCAGTTCCCACCGCGATTTTTGACAAAAATATTCTTCCGACTTAGGAGATGAAATTTCATGCCGCTTTATGAATATCGCTGTCAAAATTGTGGCGATTTTGAACAATGGCGGACTTTAGCGGAAGTTAGTACGCCGATGGTTTGTCCGTCCTGTGATCAAGTTGCCCAAAAGATTTTTTCAGCACCGAATCTTAACTTAAATTCTGGTAATTTGAGGCTAAAGCGAGGGGAAATCAAAGAACCGAAATTAATCCAAAAAGATCTAGAACCCAAACAAACCCGTTATAAACAAAGTAACTGCGGACGCCCTTGGATGATTAGCCATTAGTTAGGTAGGGGCGGGGTGACCCCGCCCCTACAGACTGAAAAGCCTCCTTCCGATTTATCACTGGAAGAAGGCTTTTCTGATATTTAACCTGGCACCGAGCTATTTTTCCAGGCGGCTACCCGCCAAGTATCTTTGCCGCGTCAGCGTTTCACAACCGAGTTCGGGATGGATCGGAGTGGTTCCACTGAGCCATAGGCACCAGGAAAACTTTACAAACTTGTTAGGAT
>JBMDYE010000028.1:0-5250 GCA_048595135.1 Planktothrix sp.
CCGACCCACCATTCCCCTAAATTCATTAACTCTTGATGCAGTTGAGCCAGTTCTTGATTATATTCTTCCTGAGATATTTCGGCTCGGCGTTCTTGCAGTTTTTTTAACCGCAATTGAATTAACAACCAAGGTTTAGAAATACTATTTTTTGCTTCAATATATTGAGCCAGTTCTTGACTATCCATAAAGAAGGAATTAAAAATTAAGAATTAAGAATTAGGGAACAGGGAATAGAGAAGAAGCATTGATAACTGATGACTGATGACTGATGACTGTACGGGCAAAGCATTCGGGTAGTAATCTGGGAGAAAAACCGATAAATTGTCTTCCGAATGCTTTGCCCCTACGAAGGCGTGACTGATGACTGATGACTGGTGACTGACGAAACTGGGAATTAAGCAGAAGCTAAATTATCAGCAACGAAGTCCCAGTTGACGAGTTGATTGAGGAAATTGTCAATGTAAGCGGGTCTAGCGTTTTGGAAGTCGAGGTAATAAGCGTGTTCCCACACATCCAAGGTTAACAAGGGGGTTGCCCCTTCGGTCATAGGATTAACGGCGTTGGGGGTTTTGGTCACTTCCAATTTGCCATTTTTTAACACTAACCAAGCCCAACCACTACCAAACTGGGTAGCTGCTGCGGTTTTGAATTGTTCAACAAATTTGTCAAAGCCGCCAAAATCCGCATTGATTTTTTCAGCTAAAGCACCTGTGGGTTGACCACCGCCACCGGGTTTCATGCAGTTCCAGAAGAAGGTATGGTTCCAAACTTGGGCAGCATTGTTGAAAATTCCAGCTTTGCTGGGATCATTAGCCGTTGCTTTGATAATTTCCTCTAAGGATTTATCGGCTAATTCTGTTCCTTCGATCATCTTGTTCAAGTTGGTGACATAGGCGGCATGGTGTTTGCCATGATGAAACGAGAAGGTTTGAGCCGACATTTTGCTTGATTCTAAAGCATCGGACGAATAAGGTAACTCTGGAAGTTCAAATGCCATTGTGTTTTGTTCTCCTAGAAAAGCGGGTCAGGATCAAAAATATTCCCTTAGATTGTGATAGATTCGCAGCCAATCGGCTACGCTTTGATCTGGAGTTTGATAACTTCTGGTTTCCCCATCAGGGATCATCCATCCGTCACACCCACTCCGATCGCTTTACACAAATCTTTACATCGATTTGATTTTATATCAAAAATTACAAAAAAGTGTCTTTTGCCCTCGCCTTTCCCAAAAAAAGAGAATTTGATCAAAATCACAGCGTTGTTTTTGTGTTCTAGATCACAGCGAAGTTCGATAGATTTCACTGCTAGGGAAGGTTAAATTTTATAAAATTATTTTTATCCACGTAAAATAATTCTTTGCTTCTTCCTGAACCTCCATGATACCAGAAACCACAAATAGTAACCGGATGCGAATTGAGATGGACAAACAACAGTTGAGGGAAGAGCAAGAATTGATCCTCAACCAGATTGACAATGCGATCGCTCTGTTTAGTCCCTCCCATCATTTGGTTTTGTTCAACCAACAATTAGCAAAAATCTGGAGACTCTCCCCAGAATTTTTAAAAGAACAACCCCATTTAGATCAGATTTGTCAGGAAATTTTAGCTCAGGGGAATTGGTTAGAGGAACACTGTCAAAATTTCAGAAATTGCCTAGCAGAACTTGACAGATATAATTTATCTTTTTGCCTCGAACTTCAGGACGGTATTTGCTTAGAAATAGACAGTACCCTGATGCCGAATCAAGGCAGACTCTTCACATTTCGAGATGTCACGGACTATCGAAATTATCAAGAAAATCTCAATACCGAACTGCACCGCCTCAGATTTTTATTAGGACTCAATGAACGTCTGCAAGACTCAGATAATTTGAAGGAAATTTCCCAATTTGCTCTCAACTATTTAGTGTCTGTGATGGAAGCAGATTTTGGGGATGTAAAAGTGATTTTAGGAACAGGAGAACGACGCCGAGCCCGAACAGTTCTGAATCAAATTTCAGCCCAATTTATTGCCACCTTTGGAGAACCTGTGATCGCCCCGATACAAACGGTTTTAGATCAAGGAATTCCCTATGGTCAAGGCTTACTCTGGGACGTAGTAGAAACGGGTCAACCTGTTTTTGTAACAGATTATGCGAACCATCCCAAAGCGGTTCCTGGGTTTCGGGCGGCGGGAATTGGTCAGTTAGGAATCTTTCCCATTCCATCAACAACAGGTACCATTATTGGGGTTTTAACCTTAGAATCCCGCGACTTAAATCGATTACAAGAATATCCCCAAGCGGATATGTTATATGCGGCTTGTCGAACATTAGGAGCCGCCATTGAACGGGCGCAGGGGCAAGAACGACTTAAACAAATTAATGAAGATTTAGAACGAGCCTCTCAACTGAAATCCCAATTTCTGGCGTCTATGTCTCATGAATTAAGAACACCTCTCAATAGTATTTTAGGGTTTTCTGATTTACTGAAACGACAAATTTCAGGAACGTTAACAGAACGTCAACTCAATCATGTTCAACTAATCGAAAAAAGCGGTCAACATCTTTTACAACTGATTAACGATATTCTTGATTTATCTAAAATTGAAGCGGGAAAAGCGGAACTGGATTTACATTTGGTGGATATCCACAAACTCTGTACAGAAGGCTTAAAAATGATGCAGCCTCGCGCCGAAAAAAAACGGCTAGGAATGTCTTTAGAGTTAGATTATCGCTTAAATCAAGCTTATTTAGATGAGCGACGAGTCAGGCAAATTGTGATTAATTTATTATCCAATGCGGTTAAGTTTACGCCAGAAGGAGGAAAGATTAAATTAAGTGGTCGTTTGGCTTATGGAAGCGAAATAGAAAATGATTATCGCCCCGATTGTTCTCCGATTAATCCCTCTACTCCCTATCTGTGTTTAGAAGTCAAAGACTCAGGAATTGGAATTCCTGAAGACCGCTGGCATCTACTCTTCCGCCCCTTTCAACAAGTAGATTCTTCCCTGACTCGCCGCCATGAAGGAACGGGTTTAGGATTAGTTTTAGTCAAGCGATTAGCTGAGTTACATAGTGGCACAATTTCCATGACTTCCAAAGTGAATGAAGGGAGTATTTTTCGGGTTTGGTTGCCATTAACGGAAATGCGAGAAGAACTTCGTTTAGATGTTATGCAAACGGAAAATCTTCCCAAATATACTCCTGATCTTCAAGAACAAAATTCAGCCACCGCTTTCAAAAACACACCCCGAATTTTAGTTGTCGAAGATCAACCGTTTAATCAATTATTAGTTTCTGAAGTATTAGAATTACAAGGGTATCGGGTAGAGTTAATTGGGGATGGGAAAACCATGTCAGATATTATTCATTCTCCCCTAGTCATGCCTCAATCTTTACCCACTTTGATTTTAATGGATGTGCAATTGCCCGGAGTTGATGGGTTAGAATTAATGCGCCAACTAAAAGCTCACCCGTTGTGGAATCCTGTCCCCATTATCGCGTTAACAGCAATGGCAATGGCAGGCGATCGCGATCGTTGTCTTCAAGCAGGTGCATCCGCATATTTAAGTAAACCTTTAGATATAGAGTTAATGGTGACGACCGTTAAAGGCTTTATTGAAGCGACGACCTAGAACAGACAGTTAGAAAAAAATCTATACAATGATGGATGAAAGATTAATATTGAACCTGCTTAAATGATCAACGAAGGGTGATCTTAGGCATTTAGTCTTTTTTCGATTTTTTTCGCCGGAAATAGATCTAAACATTTAGTTAAAAACGATTAAGGTTAACTGAGACTGAGCAGAATGGTCAAGTGAGAGGGAAACCTTTAATTTAATCGTGAATCGATCCCTACCATCAGGTCAGCCTCTGTTAACTTTGCCATTATTTTTAGGTGCATCTTACATCCTGATCATCATCCTTAATTTAACCTCTAGCGTCATCAATCTCATGTGTAATTCTTCGCCGAGCATTCTCCTCGTAGATGACGAACCGATCAACTTACGTCTGTTAGAGGATTTACTCGCATCGGCAGGCTATAGTACCTGGTCGGCTACATCAGGACAAGAAGCTCTGAATATTGTTCAAGAATTCACTCCCGATTTAGTTGTATTGGATGTCATGATGCCTGAACTCAATGGGTTTGAGGTCTGCGATCGCTTTCGACAACATGAACAATTAAAAACAGTTCCGATTATCTTTTTAACGGCTTTAGATGATGAAGAATCTAAACTGAAAGCGATGGAAAAAATGGGAGATGATTATATTACAAAACCGTTTAATAGTCGTTTACTATTAGCCAAAGTTGCCAGCTTAATTCAGTTACAAACGATTCGCCATCAATCGAATCAAGCCAAAATGAATAAAACCATTAAAGAAACCACCCAACGGCAACTTTCTGTGGCTTGGGAAATTAATGAATATTTATCCGAAAAATTTCGCTTATTTGTTCCTGAACAATTTTTAAATCGGATTGCACCGAAAGGGATTGAATCGATCCGGTTAGGAAATGTAACGGAAGAAGAATTAACCGTTTTATTTTGTGATATTCGAGATTTTACTGCCATTGCTGAAGCTCAAAATCCGAGAGAAACTTTTGAATGGTTGAATAGCTTTTTTAATAAAATGAGTGGCTGTATTTCCGTCAATCATGGATTTATTGATAAATATTTAGGAGATGCAATTATGGCGGTGTTTGACCGACCGGAAAGTCACGGTCAAGATGCAGTGAAAGCCGCTTTAATGATGCAGCAAAGTTTACAGGAATTTAATCAACATTTTTATCCTGAAAAAATCAATTCTCCCATTGCGATTGGAATTGGAATTAATACCGGAGTCGGGATGATTGGCACATTAGGATCGGAATATCGGATGGACTCAACGGTGATTGGAGATGTGGTGAATACGGCGTCTCGTTTAGAAGGACTGACGAAACAATATGGCTGTACGATGATTGTCAGTGAATCAACCTTAGAACAAATTAGACAGCAAACTTATTGGATTCCCGATTTTTCAGACGCGTTAGAAAGTTCGTTACCGTTTCCAATCCAAGGAATTTATACCCGATGGATTGATTGTATTACGCCCAGAGGAAAACAAAATCCTTTAAATATTTATGAATTATTAGGAACATCAACGACTATGATTTTTCCGCAAAAAATATTAACGCTTTTAGAATTTGAACGGGGAATAAAAGCTTGGAAAGAGCAAGATTATGAAGCGGCATTAATGTCTTTTAAAATTGTTTTTAATCATAATCCTAATGAT
>JBMDYE010000029.1:0-7702 GCA_048595135.1 Planktothrix sp.
ACAAAGTAGAATCTAAACCCACAGGTAAAACCATTGGTTTAGATGTAGGACTGAATGAGTTCTACACAGACTCCAATGGACAGACTGAACCGAATCCCAGATTTTATCGAAAAAGTGAAAAGCGTCTGAAGTTTCGACAAAGGCAGGTTTCACGCAAAAAGAAAGGCTCTATCAACCGGAAGAAAGCCGTTAATCGACTGGGGCGAGTTCACCTCAAAATAAGTAGGCAACGTGAAGAACACGCTAAGAGAATAGCGCGTTGCGTAATTCAATCTAACGATTTGATTGCCTATGAAGATTTGAGGATTAAAAATTTAGTCAAAAATCATTGTCTAGCCAAGTCGATTAATGATGCGGGTTGGTATCAGTTCAGGAAATGGTTAGAGTATTTTGGGGTGAAATTCGGCAAGATAACTGTTGCGGTTAATCCGGCTTACACGTCTCAAGAATGCTCTAATTGTGGTGCAATAGTAAAAAAATCTCTATCGACAAGAACCCACCGTTGTCAGTGTGGATTTGAGTTAGGTAGAGACTGGAACGCGGCTATAAACATCCTGAATTTAGCCTTGGGTGCTACGGGTCACGTAGGAACCTGGATCTTAGATCCGAACGCTTCGGGAGATTCGACCGCTACTCAGGCTGGAGAAATCCTGTCTGAGCAAGTTGGGTCTGTGAACGAAGAATCCTCGTGTCTTTAGACCGAGGAGTGTCAAACAACCTACCCCTGATTTGGTCGCTTTTTCAGTCGATTCACCAATTCTTGATTTTTACTTCTTAACCGAGAAATTTCTTGCTCTAGGTCGGACATCCTTAAACTAAATCCTGAAGTTTGGGCTTCTTCTAGGATTGAATTTTTCTCTCTAAGTTGTTGGATTTCTTCTGATTTCTCAATCAATTCCTCTTTTAAGTATTGATTATCTCGCTCTAATAATTGAATTTGCCCTCTAAGGTTTGAAACTTCCTCAATTCGCTTCACATCAAAAAAGCCATTGACAATTGCAGTAAATGCCGACCCTCCGAGGAAAGTTCCAACCCCTGCAATAATCGTATTTGTCGTATTGCTAGCTGCATTAGCAACTTGTACAAAATAAATTAAATCAATAATCATAATTCTTTTTCCCTTCTAATTTTAAGCTAACCAACCCATCAAACAAAACCAGAGTTGTAACCACTCCCATCACAAACCCTGACACACTTCCAATGATTTTAATTGACCAAAAAATAATGCTAATAAAATAGAAAATTTCAATAAAATGACAAATCAACCACAGGGCATAATAAAGAGTAAATTTTCGAGTATCAAATAATCTAAACGCAAATACCCAACACAGCAACCCGCCAATCCCAACTCCAATCAAAACAGCGTTAACAACCTCATATAATTCCTTGTACCAATCAGGAATATTAAGGTTAGTTGGAGGTAGAATTAAGTTAAAAACCCCAATGAAAATTAGAGTCACAAACCCTCGGTTGTGGGTTGCTGACTCTAATAAGTAACAGTTATGTTTTGGTGTTATCATTACTTTCCTTTTTTTCTATTTTTATCTGTCCTAATAACTTCAAATGATAAGATTCCGACAAAACTGTAAACTGTAAAAATAATAATTTGCGTTGATTTTATCCATTCTTGACGGGTAATAATTGATACTCCTTCCGTCAATAAAATTAGCCCTGTAAACACAAATAAAGTAGCGATAATGTAGCGATTAAATCTTTCATCATAAGTCAGAACAGTGATCCCATTTACCACCGAAATCAATCCGCTACCACAAAAAAACAAAGCAATAATTAAATTTTTCATTCTGGCACGCACAATTATTTAGATATAAAATGCACCCAGAATTCCCCATCCGGTATACAAGTTCGCCGGATTAAATCATAGGAATAATACAGAAACTTCCCCTTCTCATTATTCCGATTGTCGTTGCGATCATACCCATCGGGAAACCACTCCCCATACGGATCATGAACGATGAACCCTCTTTCATCATATCCCACCAACACGATGATATGTCCAAAAGAGGTAAAATAACCGTGAGTGACTGCCGGATTACCACCTTCTAAATGCTTTTGTACTCCCTCTATTGTGGCATTGAAAGCAAGCTTATCCTTAATTCCGTACCGTGTCACCATTGTTGCCAAATCAGCGGGGCTATGGCGCGATAATCCAAGTTGCTGCATTGAGATATACAATTCGTCCTCTAGTTGTTGAATTGTGGTTTTCTTTTGTACTCCAAAATATTCCAAGCCCATTGCAATTGAGGTAACATTACAAGAGCCAGTGGGATTATAAAAATTATCGGTTTGGGACTTATAAGGTACTTCTAGGCGGGTATGTTCCTGTTCTGGTTGTTCCCCTATTAATTGAATATGCTTACCAAAGAAAAAGCAAACATAATGCTCCTCTTTACCAAACTTAAGAGGCTCCCTAAGTTTGACTTGAATATGCCCTCCTGGAGCCGGATCATTTTGGTCAATTTCAAATTCCCGACTCGCAGGAATACTGATTTTTTCTTCAGATCTTAATTCAGAAGAATCAAAAGGTTTAAGCTTAGAAACAGTCGGAACTTTCGTAATGAATTTTTGTTGCATGACTAAAGAAGAATTTGCCGATAAATTAACAGCTATCGTTTTTAAACTCGAAGCTTTCAAAGGTCGTGGTCAATCCTACTGTCCATCTCCTGAAATCGTGTCAGAAGTGGTGTCTGAATTGTTGGAATTGAGGAGAGAATTAGCTTGTCTTTCAGATTCTAATTGACGCTCTAGCTCTAATTGTTCCACTCCTAACTGAATGTAAACTTGTTGTACAAATTCCATTGATTGAGTAATCCCAGGAAAACGCGATTCAATTTCATCAGGGCGTGGCATCTTTAGTATTCGAGTTGTTCCTGGGATTTCCCCCTTGATATCTTGATAATTTGTGCTTCCATCTGGGTTTACTCCGTAATAAACTTTTCGAGCGCATAACTCATAATTAGAGTCCGTAAAAAACTCATTGATGATATCGATTTGGAATCTAAAAAAATCAATATCAGCAACTAATTGCTCAATAACACTCACAATAAATCTCCTTTAATTGCTGTAAAAAAGTAAAACTCTAAATGGTTTCGATAAAACATTAGGACTTGCGTTGGCAATCGTAGTAATACTGATATTGGTTAAATCAATTGACCAAGTAATTTGATAAAGATTACTAATTCCATAGTTGTGCGGAACCCAATACCCAGTAGTTTCAAAGGATGCTAAAAACATTACTCCTTCTATCTTTGAAGAGTCTAGCCCGTGAGCGATATTAATAGTCGTACCTTGTGTTGCAGGTGTAGTTCCTTTTAAGCTGATTGCTTTCAATCCTAGGGCGGAGCCAAAATAGCTAAAACCCCCAGTATAAAGATTTCCTCCAACAGATGCTCCCCCGTTCGGAACTCTTAATGCACCTGTCGTGGTACTGGTGGCTTGCTCTGTTCCTGATATTGTTCCACCTGACGAGGGCAGATAGGTAGAAGTATCGATTGAATAAGCACCATTTCCCGTTTTTCTCAGAAATCCAGCCGTATCAGCGAGTGCCTGAAGTGCAGTTAACTCATTTCCCAATGGTTGAGCATCCGTGATTCCAAACCCGCTTAAGGTTGTGGGTTTTCCGGTAATAACTGACCACGCAGGGGTAATGTTTGTATTAGAAACGGCTGTAATTCTGCCCTTACCATCAACCGTAATTACAGGAGTTTGGGTGGCACTCCCGAAGCTTCCGACATTGGTATTAACCGTTGCTAGAGTTAACGCAGCACTTGCATTAACCGACCCGTCAAAACTAACCGACCAAGTACCGTCCCCTGTTGCTGCAATGGTTCGAGGGGTTGCGAGTTTTGTGGATGAAAAAATAGGATCGGGAAGACGGGCTGCCAATATTGTTCCAGTTGCCAAATTTAAAGCTGCTAACAAGTTGTCGCTATCGCTTAATCCTTTAGCAAAACTTGGAACGGTTGGATCGGTTTCCACTGCGATCGCTCCCACATCAGCAGCACTCAAATTAATCTGAGCTTTGGGAACCTTGGCAGATCCGTCAAGGGTTGCCACCCCACGCGCGGCTCATTTCTGAGACAGAGGAATATAATCGCCTGTCCCCCCGCCCCCTCCCCCTGTGCTTGGTCTGATGATGCCCATATTACTTAGCCCCCACTAATCGAATCTTTGATCCAGATGGAATTTGCAAACTAACTGCTGGATATCTCGCCCCATGTACAGGTTCACGGTTGAGAACATAGCCTGTTTCCCACGTTAAGCCATTGATTGTGACTGGCCCTATAATTACATCAAGGTAGATATACGCATAACCCGCTTCAATAGTTGTATCTGCTGTTAAGTCTTCGTCAATTAGTTGCAAGGTTGTTGAAGCAGGTGGAGATCCTGGATCTCTTGCTCCCACAACAGCGTTATAAGCTTCCCAATAAGGAAGGGTTTCTAATGGATATTCGGAATTTTCAATCTGAGACTGGATTAAAGCAGCGGCTTGAGTTTGTTGTTCAGCAAATGTTGGCATTTTCTTGAACTGTTAATATATAATCCAATTCTCGCATTACTTTTTAATATTGAATTTTCAACTTAAGAAAAATCACCCCAAGGCGATTGCATATCGGATAGCCGACGTTTGGATATGGGTCAAAATGTCTGATTCTAATTCCGTTATTCCTTGGTGGCTAATTGAAGTAACAGTGTTTTCGTAGTAATAGGCAATTTTTACAGGGTAACTTCCTGTGGTAAAGCTAGATCCTCCGTTAACCGCAGTAATTAAATTAATAACAGGTTTATATAATCCCAATTCTGAGTCCGTGACCGGAGTTTGCTGACTTCCCGCTCCAGTAATTGTCAAGGTTTGCGCTGTGACCCCATTTTGAACAGAAGTAATAAACAAATTATCTCCCACCCAAACCCAGATAGAAGTTGCGTTAAATCTGCCCTTTGAATTCCCTGCGATCGCGTCTGGATAATCACTTCTAATCACCGTTGGATGGGTTAGCTCAATACTGAGTTGCTTAGTTGAATCCAGACTAATCATTCCCCCGTCAACAATTTTCCCGGTTCCGTTAAGCGTTCCTACTTTTGTTCTAAGTACCTGCCCTGTCCGAATCTCAGAAACAACCAAACACGTCCCATTCCCATTAATCGCAATCAATTGATCCGCAGTGTTAGCTATTAATCCGATTACGCTACGCTCCCCGACCCCGATAAATGTTCGACCATTGACAATCCCTGTCCCTGAGAGTGCGATCGCTCCTAGTCCAACGTTAGGAACAATCCGACGCTTATCAAGTTCATGACTGATTAAGTTGCCGATAATAGCCGAAGTTGCCGAGTAGTATCCGATACGCTCTCCAATGCTTAGACTTATCTCTATTAAGGCGTTCTCCGCAATTCGTCCACCCAAACTTGCTACATCAGCCTGTATTTCAATTACGACAAGATACCCCCATCCTGGCTCTAAATCCTTCTCTAGAATCAATCCCGAATTATTATTGGTGTAAGTGATACGTTCCCCAACCCCTGCCATTTGTCCACCCGTTAAAGCGGAAGTATCCAAGGTTCCATCGGTTAATTTGACGTATCCCAAAAAAGTCAAATTAACCGCCCCCGCCCCAAAGAATAATTCCGTTAAATCCGTTCCACCCCACGAAACCCCGACCGAGATTGAACGCCCTGAATAAAAAGCGGTAGTCGTTTCGTTTCTGATCCAAAATTTAACGGGTTCCGAATAACTTCGATCAACAGCATAATTCGGCTTGAGGATGACTTGCTTTTGTTCCTCCGTAAACTCTGAAAGGTCACGATCACACCCATTAATAGAGCGAGTTGAACTAATTAAAGTCTGGAATTCTTGTGGATAAACTTTAATCCATTGATTATCTTGCCATTCCCGAATCTCGCCCCAACTATCCACATAAACTCGCATTCCATTGATTTTATAAGTCGGGAGTTGAGTAACGGTTGCAACACTTAATTGAGTTCTAAAATAATCATCTTGATCAAGGGTAATGACTCCTGGTAATACATCTGAAGCCGAATAAGTAGCGATTACATAAGCCGCCAAATAAGTATTAGTCGGGCTAAACGATAAAATATATTGAATCGGATCATACCCTTCACAATTACAATCAGGAACCGTTACCGCCAACCCCTGCCCTACGGTTAATGTGATTGCAGTTGGCGGAGAATACAGGTTAAACCCTTGTCGGTTTCGTATCTGCCAATACAGCGACCCACTCACCCCCGTTGTTAATTGTCCCACCGTTATACTGACAACCGGAGCCGAAATCTGAGACGGAATGCCCGCATAAGTCAACATCGTTTTACCCTTGAATAACTCGCCACGTTCCTTTGTGTTTAAATGCGATCGCTTTACCTGTGACCACACCTTTTGTAATCAAGCTTTTACCCTGTCCTGTAAACACTGATCCACTATTTCCAAGAGGATAAGCTTTACCAATTAAGACAGTTTGTTCAATCTTGTGTAGTTTATTTAATAATAATTTTGCCTTTACCGCCTCCATGCAACCGACTCCCGAATTGTTCTGGCTTGATTGGTTGCGGTTACTGTTTTACCTTTATATCTTCCTGTAATTGAACTTCCTGAAATATTCCATTCCGGTTGTTGATTTTTGAGAATATTAAATAATTTTTCGGCTAATTCTCGCTCTTTTGCGGATGATGTTGCCATTAATTCCTCCGATTTGGAACTGTAGAAGGTAAAACCCCTCCTAACGTTATTATAGTTGCGTTATCGTCTGCTTTTGGGTTTTCCCCTTGGCTGTTATTCGCATCATTCGTATTATTAGTGTTAACCTCTCTTTCCTCAACTCTAATGCTCCGA
Organism: Planktothrix sp.; assembly: GCA_048595135.1. GTDB lineage: Bacteria > Cyanobacteriota > Cyanobacteriia > Cyanobacteriales > Microcoleaceae > JBMDYE01. The sequence continues at coordinate 6,863 of JBMDYE010000029.1, forward strand.
TTATCCCAGAGTCCGAGTCTTAGCTGTGTTCCTTCAGTCTTACAAATCGGATCAAGTCCATAGATATTTTGACTACCATCAAAATCGACAGAAATAGAGGAGGACAATACCCGAAACCGCCCGACAAACCTATCTCCACTAAAATTACAAAAATCTCCTCCCTCAATATTCGGCAGATACCAGCTTACCGTCCTTGACTCCTGGGTGCTTTGCAGGGTATCAATTGCTAACTGAGTTTTAGCAGCAAGCAACGCTTCTTCCTTGGTTCCAGCCACCCCAAAACTAACGCTTTCTCCCCCTTCTGCTGCCCAGTCAGGAATTAGATCTGAGTAGAGATAATATCGCTTTGTGAGTTGAGGAGCAGGCGCGGTTTGATTAGCAGTTTGTTGATCCTGTTCCCATTGACGTTTTCTGTATTGCGCCTCTGGGGGTCTACCTTGAATTTCTCGGTAACGCACATTTTCCACCCCATCCACAAACCCTGCACCAGAAGCCGTTAATTCCACAATTTTTTCAACGGCGTAGTCTTCATTTTTCTTAGACCAAATCGATTGATAATAACTTTCTTCCCCTGTAACCAAAGCAGGTAAAGGGTCTTCCCGTGTTGAGTCAGGATTAGCCATAACAGAGATAGACGAGGCTTGTCTTGATTCTGTCCAAACTAACAGCGGCTCTACAAAGTTTAAATCCGCTGTAATCAGTCCAACTTTTAGTCGTTGCCGACTTCCAGGAGGAGGGGGTGTTACTTTTGAGAACAGGTTACGCTGAAGTTCGGGGTCAATTTCCTCCCAGAATACCCAATCAATTGAATAAGGGACGGAATCTTGTTCATAATCAACT
>JBMDYE010000030.1:0-2646 GCA_048595135.1 Planktothrix sp.
TTTGAACTACATCGAGAAGTTTGCTTAATGGCAAATGTTCTCAAACAGTTAGGGGTGAAAAAAGGCGATCGCATCGGAATTTATATGCCGATGATCCCAGAAGCCGCTATTGCTATGTTAGCTTGTGCCAGAATTGGCGCCCCCCATACCGTTGTGTTTGGGGGCTTCAGTGCAGAAGCGTTAAAAGATCGCTTAGTGGATGCGGAAGCTAAATTAGTAATTACAGCCGATGGCGGTTGGCGAAAAGATGCGATCGTTCCCCTCAAAGAACAGGTGGATAAAGCCATTGAAGCCGGGGCGAATAGCATTGATAACGTTCTGGTGGTACAACGAACCGCCCAAAAAATCCACATGGAACCTGGACGGGATCATTGGTGGCATGATCTCAAACAAGGGGTTTCCGCCCACTGTCCGGCTGAACCGATGGATAGTGAGGATATGCTCTTTATTCTCTACACCAGTGGGACAACAGGTAAACCCAAGGGCGTTGTTCACACCACAGGCGGCTATAACCTCTATACCCACATTACGAATAAATGGGCGTTTGATCTTCAAGATACGGATGTGTATTGGTGTACAGCCGATGTGGGTTGGATCACGGGACATAGTTATATTGTCTATGGGCCATTATCCAACGGGGCAACGACGTTAATGTATGAAGGGGCGCCGCGTGCCTCTAACCCCGGTTGTTTCTGGGATGTGATCGACAAATACGGGGTAACAATATTCTATACCGCGCCAACGGCAATTCGGGCGTTTATGAAGATGGGCGAACATCATCCCAACTCCCGTAATTTATCAACATTGCGGCTATTGGGAACGGTGGGAGAACCGATTAACCCGGAAGCGTGGATGTGGTATCATCGGGTGATTGGTAAGGGAAATTGTCCGATTGTGGATACCTGGTGGCAAACCGAAACGGGTGGGTTTATGATCACACCGTTACCGGGGGCAACACCAACGAAACCCGGATCAGCCACGTTACCTTTCCCTGGAATTTTGGCAGATATTGTGGATACGGAAGGCCAGCCTGTCACGAATGACAGTGGTGGCTATTTGGTGATCAAGTATCCCTGGCCGGGAATGATGCGGACGGTGTATGGTGATCCAGATCGCTTCCGACGGACGTATTGGGAATATTTGAAGCCCAAAGATGGCGGAAACCTGTATTTTGCTGGAGATGGCGCGCATCAGGACAGAGATGGCTATTTCTGGGTAATGGGTCGCGTGGATGACGTGATCAATGTGTCAGGACACCGTTTAGGGACGATGGAAATTGAGTCGGCGTTGGTGTCCCATCCGGCGGTCGCAGAGGCGGCAGTTGTTGGCAAACCCGATGAAATTAAGGGTGAAGATATTGTTGCGTTTGTGACGTTGGAGGAAGGGAAGGAAGCTTCCGATGAGTTAGCGAAGCAACTGAAGCAGCACGTTGTTAATGAAATTGGGGCGTTAGCCCGTCCTGGGGAAATTCGGTTTACAGATGATCTGCCCAAAACTCGATCTGGGAAGATTATGCGGCGGTTGTTGCGATCGCTTGCTTCCGGTCAAGAAATTACCGGGGATACATCCACTTTACAAGATCGAACCGTGTTAGAAAAATTACGCGGCGGAGCGTAATCAGTTAACAGTCATCAGTTATCAGTTATCAGTGTAAATATTATTATTTTCCCAGGTCTACCTTACCTGGGATTTTTTGTAGGATGGGCTATGCCCATCAACTTTGAACGATTAGCAATAAAATTTTTTAAGAATTCCCAATTTATATAATTCTGAATAAACTTTTGAGTGACACAGCATCGTTTTACTCTTTAATTTCATTCATTTTCAAGATTTTAAAAATCTCAAAAGGCGGTTCAGGACGTAACTCAAGATAAACATCTCCTGCATTTAAAAGTTTAATAGGAAAAAAAACAAATGTTACTTTAACATCAAATTCTACAACAGCCCGACATAAGGTATTTGTATTTTCTATAATTCTTAAAACTTTAATCGTTAAATTTAAACCACATTGTTGAGGGAGGTTGTCAAATCTCTCTTTAAAGGTTTGAATCAGTTCTTCTTTATTAGTCGCTTCTAATAGATTTCCCGAATAAGAATCTGAAATGAGTTTGCGTAGTTGCTCAGGACTTTTATTCTCATAAGCTTTCTTAAATCTTTGAAAAAATGCTAAAGTATCACCACTAATTCCATCAGGATTGCTGTCTCTGTTGGCTAGCCAATAAATATCTTTGGCTACTTTAACTAAATCAGAAATATCCATATCTTTGCTATTTAGATCGGTGGTGTGGAAGTTAGAGTTTGCTTGGTTATATATTATACCATGCTCTGTATTACAGCAATTTTCAGACGGATGAAGTACAGTAGAAACTAAAAAAACCGGTTTCTTTGACAATGCGATCGCCATATAGAAACATTGACTCTCAAAGAACTCCTCCTCATTAAAAAAAGAGCGATCGCCCTTCCTTGTCATTGGAGTTATTAGGTATTTCAGACAATATATTCCTGCTCGTAGAAAACTTTCCGAAGAGTTGATTCAGATATTTATGTCTGATGATTTCGATCAACCACTTTAATAAAGTTAACTAAAGTTTGAATATCTTTGTTTTTAAGATGAGTAACATAACTTACTTTACGTTGTTTTTGTTC
>JBMDYE010000031.1:0-11787 GCA_048595135.1 Planktothrix sp.
AGCAACGGAAATGTTAGAACGAGTCGGGTTAGGACATCGGTTACATTATTATCCTGATAGCTTATCGGGGGGACAAAAACAACGGGTTGCGATCGCCCGTGCATTAGTCAGTCATCCTGCGATTATTTTAGCCGATGAACCGACGGCGGCGTTAGATAGTCATTCGGGGCGAGAAGTCGTCAGTTTAATGCAGCATTTAGCCCAAGAACAAGGCTGTACAATTTTGATGGTAACGCACGATCACCGAATTCTCGATATTGCCGATCGCATTATTGAAATGGAAGACGGGAAGTTAACTCGATCCTAATTAGACCGAGAAACCGGGTTTCTAAAGTCCAAATCTGAATTTCACTACAAAATCTGAACCAGAAACCCGGTTTCTGAAACCCCAGATCTACAAAAACCCCACAAGACTCAGCTTGTAGGGTTTCTGTGGTGATTTAATTTGGTGGCGGGGAGCGGATTTGAACCACTGACCTTCGGGTTATGAGCCCGACGAGCTACCAGGCTGCTCTACCCCGCGTCGCTCATTACTTTCCTAGTATAACCATAAGGTCTAAGAATTGGCAACCCCTTTTACAAAATTTTTTTGAGATTCCTGGTAATGGCGTACCAGTAGGAGTTCCAACGACACCACGAACTTGATGTCCTCCCTAATGATCAGTCGCCGATCTCAACTAAAATCCCGTCGTCTCAACCCTGGGGAACGAATTTGCACTTCACACTCTAAAGGAGAGGTACTGTAATCGCAGATATAATAAGCCAGTAAATCTCCTTGTAAGTTACAGACGCGTAAATTGTAACCATAATCGCGAGTCACGTTGCCAAAATGATTAACAAAGGCATACTGTCCTAAATAACGTTCTTCATTCCAAGATTCGCGATTGACAACTAAAGTAACCGGGGAATCTAAATAGAGATTGGGTGAAATTTGAACAGGACTATTTTCAACATACCAAGTTTTTAATAGTTTTCCCCCATACAGTTCTTCCGCTAACCAAAGATTGGGAATACTCGGTTCAGTTTGGGAGAGGGGAGGAGGAGGTAAAACCGCATCTTCTGAAAAACAAGGTTTCGGTAATTTATTCAAATCTAGGGGTTCTTGCAGCAGAGGTTCTGATTTTTGTGGCGGAACAGATTGTGCATATCCAGGATGAACGGATAAGTTAAAAATTACGATTAAAATAGCAGCTATTTTAACTTGACCTTGCATCCCCATATTAATCAAAAATTATTAATTTTTCTGTGATCATAGGCGAAAGATAATTATAATATAACACAAAACTTGATCTTGAGTCGATCCAGAAACCGAGTTTTTGAAGGAAAAACCCGATTTCTTCTCAGTCGGTAAATTCAACCCACTCCAACTCAATTTTAATCAGAATTCCACCCCTTCCAAGGACTGACTTCCAAAACTCCAGATTCTTTGAAAATCACTTGAAATTCGGCAAAATTTTGGGGTTGAGGTGGGGAATCCCGTTCAAAAATCAATGAGACTTGCGGAATGAATTGAGCAGCATCAGAATTAATGGCTTGATAATCGAGGATTCTTCCATCTTGATTAACTTTCACTCGATAAATTAACTCTTGATTTGAATGAAAAGGCGATCGCCACCGATGATTAATCTGTTCATAAAGGTTTTGGTTAAGTTGTTCAATCAAAATCGGATTATCAATTTCAGAGGCGACGATTTTAGCTGAAACCTCTACGGAATTCAATCGAGGTTTTTGTTCAGACTGAATCGACCATAATTTAATCGTTTCATCTCCACTTCCACTAGCTAACATTGTTCCTTGCTGGTTAAACGCCACTGACCACACAGGTCGAGAATGTTCGGATAAATGATTAATATATTGACCATTTTTCGGGTTCCAGAGCTTAATGGTATTATCAAAACTTCCACTGGCTAACATCTGACCATCAAGATTAAAAGCGAGAGATAAAATAGAACCTTGATGACCTTTTAAACAATGTAAAACTTGACCCGTTTTAAAATTCCAAAGATTAATCGTATAATCTGCACTTCCACTAGCTAAGGTTTCTCCATCAGGACTAAAAGCCAGAGATTCGACCGCATTGGAGTGTTCTTTTAAAATATATTTTCCGCCATTTTTTAACGACCAGATTTTAATCTCGCCATTATCGCTTCCGGTGGCTAAAGTTTGAGAATTTGGACTAAAAGCAATCGATCTAACCCAGTCTTGATTATCAAAAATTTGTAACAGTTCCCCTGTTTTTAAATTCCAAACTCGAATCGTTTGATCCACGCCACCTGATGCGAGGTATTCCCCATTAGGACTCATTGCCATTGCTTTAATATCATCTCGATGACCTTTTAAAATATGGAGCAGAGAACCCGTTTTTACGTCCCAGATTTTAATCCGATTATCCCAACTTCCACTCGCCAGAATGGCACCATCAAAACTCATCGCTAACGTTTCAATCGCATCGACATGAGCATTTAACGTTAATTTTAGTTGACCGGTTTCTAAATTCCAAATATTGATCAGTCCTCGATAATTGCCACTGGCTAAAACTTTACCATCAGGACTCATGGCGATCGCATAAATCCAACCTCCGGGCGCTTTAAACGTTTGGGAAGATGAAAGAGATGGATAAAATTGAGGTTTCGCTTGAGGGATAACTTTCAAGGCTAATAAAGTCGGAGAAATAGCAATGCCTTTGTAGGCGGCTAACGCCATTGCAGCCATTGTAATCACAAAAGCAGTTGAAACCTTCCAATTCACTGATTTCCACAGCATAAAATAGACTCCAAACTAGATTAAAAAAATTAACGAAATATTGAAGAGAATCCTGTTCATTTTTTCTTGTGATTAACAATCCAAAGCCGATAAAGATATAACCCACTAATCGCAACCATTCCCCCTAACCCAACAGGCGTTAAATAAGACCAATGGGATTCCATAATTGCCCAGATATGCCAAGTCAATAAAAACATCGCTAAATAAGTTAACTGTTGTAACTTTTTCCAATTTTTCTTAAGCCGTTTCACACTCCAATCATTCGACGTAATCGCTAATAAGGTAAAAATCGTTAACGTCGATGTTCCTTGAAAATAAAACCAATAGGTTTTCGGATCTAACCAATCAAAATTTCTTTGTTTAATATAAATCCATCCATGACCAACGGCTAAAAAAAACGCCAACAAACCAATCATTCGGCGATTTTTCAGTAACCATTTTGGCATTTGCGTTTTAGCAGTTGAGGGGAAAACAATTCGCAAGGTTGTGGGTAGTAAGGTTAAAATATAAACACCAGTAGCCAAAAAGCCCAAGAAAGCCGCAATCGAAAATTCCTCAAACTCAAATGTTGATACTGACATAACTCAATCCCTTAAATCTGGGGTGTTTTAGTGTTGATATAACAGAAGGCAGAAGGCAGGAGGCAGGAGGCAGGAGGTAAAAGCTTTTAAAATAATCATTCCAGCTTTTTATCATGTCCTAATCATCCAGACGACTGCGATATTTCAATTAACGCAGGGAAAAATAACAACTCCAGCAGCCTCTTGATTACAAATTTGTAATTTTTCCCACGCAGAAAAGGAATTATTCTGTAAACAAAGAGATTCAGGGGTCGATGAGGCGATGAATGTTTTATTTATAGAAGACGAACCCAAAATAGCCAACTTTGTGCAAACGGGACTGAAAGAACAGGGGTTTGTGGTCAACTATTGCGATAACGGCAATGATGGCTATCTTCAGGCGATGGATAACCAATATGATGTAATTGTGTTGGATATTATGATCCCTGGAAAAGACGGGTTAGCCATTTTAAAAGGGTTGCGACGGGCTGGACGGAATGTTCCTGTTATTTTATTAACCGCAAGAAATGAGTTAGATGATCGCTTAGAAGGGTTAAATTTAGGGGCAGATGATTATATTGCTAAACCCTTTTTTGTTGAGGAATTAATCGCGCGAATTTATGCGGTGATTCGTCGGAGTTTAGGAGAACCACAAAACGTGATGATTTGTGGGTCGTTAAAACTCAATCGTATTACCAGGGAAGTCACTTGTAATCAACAGTTAGTTGAACTCACAACCCGTGAATTTAATCTTTTAGAATATTTGATGCGATCGCCTGGACGCGTCTTAACCCGAACTCAAATTTTAGAACAAGTTTGGGGCTATGATTTTAACCCAAATACCAATGTGGTTGATGTTTGTATTCAACGCATCCGTAAAAAAATTGAACCCATTGGGGGTGAAGATTGCATTGAAAGCGTGCGAGGGGTGGGTTATCGGTTTCGTAAATCGGAGTCTAGTACGTGAAATTGCGTTCTTTTCGGTTAAGAATTGCTCTATTGTCTGCCGCATTAGCCGGAAGTTCTTTAATGGGTTTTAGTTTAGCGTCTTGGTGGTTAATTTATCAAGCAAAAATTGCCCATTTAGATGCAGAATTGAAAAATCAACTATTACAAACCGGAGATTTACATGAGGGGCAAACTTGGCAAGATTATGAATCTAAATTAACTCAAAATTTGGGAATCCATCAGGATACTCCTGTGATTATGACGGTGAGGGATCGGGAGGGAAATTTTGTGTTTGAATCTATAAATCAAGCCCCAGATATTAATATTCCTTCTCTATTATCTTCTTTGCCACCTCCGCCTCCAATGTTGCCATTCCCTCCTCGTCCCCCTCGACGTCCGCCTCCCGATTTTCGGCAACCGCCTCCAGATGATCGGCATCATCGCCAACGTCGCCCAGACAAACCCCCCAATTTCTCACCTCCTCCCCCGACTGTTAAATTTATCACCCAGCACAGCAAAACAGGGTTTTGGCGGGTGGGTTTAGCAGGGTTTCCCCATCGACAAGTGGCGATCGCAGTGAGTTTCAAAACCATTGATCAAGAAATGGCATCGATTCGGAATATTTTCTTAGTCTCAATTCCGACTTTATTATTATTAATTGGTTCTAGTTCTTGGCTATTAGCAGGACGCGCCCTTAAGCCCCTGAAACGATTAACTTCTGTGATTCAACAAGTGACCGCAAAGGGATTAGATAATCGGGTGCCAATGACGGCAACGGATGTGGAATTATTAGAACTGATTAAAGTTTTTAATAAAATGTTAGAACGATTGGAAAGAAGTTTTAAACAAGCTTCTCGGTTTAGTGGGGATGCAGCCCATGAATTAAAAACACCTTTGGCGATTTTACAAGGAGAATTAGAACAAATGTTACAACAAGCGGAAACAGGTTCTCTACTTCAACAAAATATCAGTAATCTGTTAGATGAAGTTAATCATTTGAGTGTAACAACCCGAAAATTATTATTATTATCTTTAGCCGATGCAGGGCAAATGCGGTTATATCGAACTCCGGTGAGTTTATCGGAAATTTTAGTTGAACTCTCGGAAGATGTGGAATTATTAGCCCCAGATATTACGGTTAATCTTGATATTAAAAAACCGTTAATTGTATCGGGTGATCATGATTTAATAACACAAGTTTTACAAAATTTGGTGAGTAATGCGGTTAAATATAATCTTCCAAATGGATGGATTAATATTCAGGGATATCAACAGGGAAACATGGCAATTGTTACAGTGACGAATTGTTCTAAAGATATTCTGAAAGCAGATCGCGATCGCATTTTTGATCGCTTTTATCGAGGAGATCCCGCCCGAAGTCACCACATTGAAGGGGTGGGACTGGGACTTAGTTTAGCAAAAGAAATTGCCCTCGCCCATCATGGAAATTTAATTCTAGATCCGCCTGTAATCGGTCAAACCGGTTTTACTTTAACTTTACCCATCAGTCAGGAGTAGGGAAAAATTACAGTCACCAGTCACCAGTCACCAGTCACCAGTTATCAGTTAGGAGTTCTTGTTCCTCCATCATACAGCAAAGATGCCTTCAATTCTTAATTCTTAATTCTTAATTCTTAATTCTTAATTCTTAATTCTTAATTCTTAATTCTTATTCCCACAGTCTTCTTCCTGCTTTCCCATTTAACCGTTCATGGGTATCTTGTAATAAAGCGGGAATGTCTAACTGTTCAGGACAACGGGGTAAACAATCACCGCATTCAGTACAACGGTTTGCTTTTCTTCCTGGGAACCAATGACCCGCATTTTCAAACATTCTGTATCGATATTTTCCAAATTCCGTCATGTCATAAGCAACGGCTAAATTTCTTAACCGCAACACTTCAGGAATATTAATCGTTTCAGGACAAGGCAAACATTGATAACATTGACTACAATGTTCGGTTTTTAAACGGTCTTTTTGAGTTATTTCTAATTGCTCAAATATTGCTTTTTCGGCTAAGGTTAATTCTCCATCTTGATCTGCCAAACTTAACGGTAACTCTAATTGATCGGGATTTGCTGCACCAACGCTTAAAGTCGTAATGCGGCGATCGCTTAATAAAAATCGATAAGTTAATTCTACGGGAGAGAAGGGGGAACAGAGAGTTTTTAATCGATCTGGGGGAGTATAAAGTTGTCCTCCTTTATCAGCCGGAGAAATAATAAAAATCCCCAGATCTTTTTCACAGGCTAACTCAATGGCTGGCGCATGACGTTGGAAAAAATAGTAATAATGCAGATTGACAAATTCAAAGAAATCTGTATTAATAGCAGCAAGAATAATTTCTAAGGGGGCGTGGGTTGAAAACCCCAAATGATGAACTCGACCGTCCCGGATCGCCTTTTCAATTCCCGACATTCCTTGTAAAGTTTGTTCTAAATGTTCCCAGGTGTTAATCCCATGAATCGCGAGACAGTCGAGATAATCTAAATTGAGGCGTTTGAGAGAGTCATCAATTTGTTTTTCTAACTCATCGGGTTGGTTTTTTGGGGTAATTTTGGTGGTGATATAAATTTGCGATCGCTCAACAGATAACCCAGCAAGGGCAGATCCTAAATATTGCTCACTTTTTCCGTACCCTTGAGCCGTTTCAATATGATTAATCCCTTGAGAAATTGCTTTTTGTACGGTTAAGATAGCATTTTCTTCCGATACTAAATAGCGCATCGTTCCCAAGGAAAACACAGAAATATTCAGGTTTGTTTTGCCAAACCGTCGGTAACGCATTTAAAATTCACCCGTTATGTTGATACCAGATTCTCAACACCAGCAAACCGAATACTCGATGGCTTAGGATTGACTCTCATCGGTTTTGTTGAGTTCAGACCTGCGAATTAAATCCGCCGGACTCAAGTTAGAAACAAAATCACGAAACGCCTTTCGTTCTGCCTCATCTGCATCTCGGTCAACCGGAATGGAAGCATCTGCCACCACTTCTTCCATCACCCAAATCGGGCTATCCGTTCTCAAAGCAATCGCAATCGCATCACTAGGACGAGCATCAATTTCCTTGCGAACTTCCCCTTGACGCACCACTAACACCGCATAGAAGGTGCTATCTTGCAAGGAGTGGATAATAATTCGTTCTAGAACCATATCCCACGTTTCCATAAGATTCACGAACAAATCATGGGTTAAGGGACGGGGTGGTTTGTGGTTTTCCAAGGCGCTGAGAATCGATTTCGCTTGATCCTGGCCAATATAAATCGGTAACGCCCGTCTCTCCGACGCGTCACGCAGCAAGATAATGGGGCTACGGGTAGCGGCATCGAGTGCAATTCCAGCGACTTTCATTTCAATCATTGGTTGAGCCTCTATTCGTATAGTCTCGGCAAACGTAGTGGTTAACTTTTACACACCAGACCACCTAAATTCCAGTATGCCTTGATTTTTGTCTGAATCTACATTAAAGTTTTCAGAGTTTCATCGGCGCCTGCATAAGTCGCCCTGATCTTCATTCAATTCGGTTAGTGGCAACTTAAATTAAGTTAATCTAACCAGCCTCTACGATTTACTGCTTTAGCAAGAATCTATCAACTTGTGCTTGTTTCTCATTAAACGGCTATTGCATACAGGAACTATGTCATGTTTACAGGACTTATTCAAGCTTTGGGAACGATTCAGCCCGTCGGACAAGATCAGTTCCAAATTTCCTGTACTTTGGGGGATTGTAATCTAATTTTAAAGGATTTAGCGATCGGTGATAGTGTGGCGGTGGATGGGGTGTGTTTAACTGTTGTTGAAATCACCCCCAATGGGTTTGTCGCAACCGCTTCTCCAGAAACGTTAAGTCGCACTAAGCTGGGATATGGTTTAGAAGGATATTTTAATTTAGAAACTTCTTTACGGGCAGGCAGTAAATTAGGGGGGCATTTTGTTACAGGTCATGTCGATGGGATCGGTTGTCTTCAATCGGTGGTTTCAACCGCAACTTCTTGGGAAATGCGGTTTTCTTCCTCCCCCAGTTTTGCCACCATTTGGAATCGTCAAATTGCCCCTTATCTCGTTCCTAAAGGCAGTATTGCGGTTAATGGGGTGAGTTTAACCGTTGCAGACTGTGATCCTCAAGGCAATTGGTTTCAAGTGGCAGTGATTCCCCATAGTTATCAAGAAACCAATTTACGGGATTTACAACCGGGAAGTTTAGTTAATATTGAAGCCGATATTTTAGGAAAATATGTGGCAAAATTCCTCCGCAGTCATTTACAAGGATCGTTTAATGTTGGGGATGTTCCTGATGATTTACCAACGGTTTCACGGTTAGAAGAAATTACCCCAGAATTTTTAGCCGAACATGGGTTTTATTAAGTTTAATCTAACTTATTCATCCAGGTTTTAATCACGTCTGGTGTTCCGTACCATTGACCCGGCGATCTCGGTGAATGCCAAACATTTTCTAAGATAATATTCTCGGCTCCTTCTAAATGAGCGGCTTCAATGGGTGTAATTCCATCTCCCCAAACATTCCCGTTTCCAATGGTGATTTTATAACTATTATAAGCGAGTAAACTGCCGAATTTTTGTTGACCATAAATTGCTTTCCCAGCAATACAAATATAACGGACATTTGGATAAAATGCACCCGGATAATAAACTTTCACAAAATCCAGGTTTTTTCTTGTCCAGCGTTCTTGGCTAATATGGGGAGTTCCTAATGTAATTAATGTCGAAATATACCGATTAAAATTCCAAAGTCCGATCGCATCTTCTGTTACATCTCCATGGACACAATAAGGCTTTTCTCCCATATAAATCCTCGCAATCCATCCGCCCGCAGAATGTCCGATTAAATTAATTTGATTTGTTTTATAATATTTAAGGGTTTGTTCAACGGTGGCGTGTAATAATCTTAAAATCGGAACCATTGAACGTCCGCCAAAGGTGGGAAACCAATCTTGTTTTCTCAGAGGAACAATAACACTCGGAAACCCTTGTTGATTCAGATATTGTTGTAAAATCAGATAATCTTTTGCGGTGGCAAAATAGCCAGGTAAAATCACAGTGGGTAGGGGCATTTTGGGTGGAGATCATCAAATAAATTCACAATTTACACTATAAATAATTTTGCTTTTTTGTGGCAGCCAGATTTCCCAGAACACCTGAAGTGGTGTTTTGGCTTTTATAGTAACTGCCATCATGCTGATTGACATAAACGATGGTTGTAATTGCGTCCATTGTTAACCATTCTCCTGCCTCCTGCCTCCTGCCATAACATCAACCCCCTTGATCTTCTCAACAGTTAAGGTAAAGTGAAAGTGAAACACTGTTGCTGTCTAGGTTAAAGCTATGTCTGAAGTGGATCATCCTAATCATCAGCCGTTTGGTGAACCCACTGAACCGCCTCCAAGTCCTGTGTCCCCAACTTCTGAGGAGTCTGTTCCTTCTCCTCGTTCTACCTCAGATGAAGAATGGGAAACGGTAAATTTCCCCAATGCGATTCCCATTGAGGAATTTATCCTGAATTTAGAGACAACGATAGAACCAACACCATCCGTTAGTTCTGATTTAGACACGCCTTCAATGGAATCTGCGGTTGTGGATGCGGCAAACTGGAGTGAAATGGCAAGTTCTCCCCTCACAACTGAAGAAGAAGTGATCGGGGAAGATAATCCCCTGCGGGTGATCCAAATTCTCCATGACTGTAACCGAGATTTAATTAATCGGGTGGCGGAACTAGAGGCGGAATTAGAGGACTCTCGCCAACAGTCACAAGAACAACAGACCGAGGTGCTTCAGCGCAGCCAAGAGTTAGTGGCGACCCAAGAACAAGTTAAACGATTGTTCAAAAAGTTAGAAATTGCTAATCAAGTGATTCGACAGCAACAGGTTTTAGTCGAAACGATTACCCAACAATGGGAAACTACCCAAACGCGACTGGCTCAGATGGAACGAGATTGTACCTTAACGCAACAGCGTTATAATGAACAGTTCCATGAGTCTGTACAATTACAAAATACTTGTCGGGAATTGCGATCGCGTTTGCATCGTCAGCAACGTCAAACCCTTCAGTTCAAAGCAGCATTAGAACGTTATTTAGAAACGCAGCAATCCCAACAAGCAGGACAATTTAACACCATCACCACCTCGCCGTCAGAACCATCCAAACCCACTAAACCTCTGCTGCTGACATCAGAATTATTTGACACGAAGGCGCAACCCGTTCAACCTTGGTCTAAATCTTTGACCGAAATCCCAAAACAAACCGAACCGTTAGAGGAGTTATTCAAGTTAGAAGAAAATAAGATAACTTCTGAACAAAATCCTGGGGGAGTCGAAAAAATACCGCCCACCTTAGAATCAATGTCCTCAGAAGCAACTATTCCTCCTGTTGTTCAAATTTCCAGTGAAACAACCCATTCATCTTCTGAAACCGAAGAATCGGAATTATCTCAACCTCGATTTTTAGCAGATGAGTTAGATCGAATTCGCTTAGAATATGCCGCCTTTATTTCAGAAGATGCGGATTTATTTTTATTACAACCCTCTGCTCAAGAAACAACTTCTCAAAAACCATCGTCCTCTGTAGAACGTCCTCAACCTGAACTAGCGGGGGTGAGTGGGGTTCGAGATGCTTCACCTTCAGTGAATCGCGAGTCCAACTGGCCAGCACCTTTAATTAATCCCCAACGTCCGAAGAAATTACAATCCTTGGCTTCGATTAAGTTACCCAGCTTTCCCCCCGAAAATCCGTTTGTGAGTGAGGATTTTTAAGAACAGGAGGCAGTATGAGGGAGGCAGAAGAAAAGCATTGTTTCCTTGTCCCCCGTTTCCTTCTTCCCCGCCGATAACCGTTTGGTTCTGTTCCTGGCCAAGAAACCCGGTTTAGATTGTCCCTTCAATAGCAATTAAACTCAGTGTGATCTTAATCGCTACACTAGGGTAGAATTGATCTGAGCTTCAACGGAAATCGGTTATTGTTACGAGCGTAAATTTTGATTAATTGAGCCAACCTCCACTGATATTTTGAGAAAAAATCTATCTTAAGATAGATGAATGAACTTAAATTTAATCTAAGCTCCTCAAACTAAAATGAACGCAATTATAATATAGCTTCATTAGCATTTTTTAATAAAATATGAATTTTTCAAGAGCCAGACAACGCTTTGAGCAGGAAATACAAAAGCCAGAAAAAGATATTGATCTAGCTAAAGTCGCCCTGTATATTGCTCAGGAAGAATATCCTCAAATTGACCCGGATGAATATCTCAATATTTTCGATACAATGGCTGAGGAGATATTAGAGCAAATTCCCCAAGAACGGTATCCATTAAAAATTATTAAAATTATTAATGATTATCTTTATCAAGACTTAGGATTTCGGGGCAATCAAGAAGACTATTATGAACCTGAGAATAGTTATTTGAATGAAGTCATTGATCGGCGGACAGGCATTCCAATTACTTTGTCGCTAGTCTACTTGGAAGTGGCTAAACGTATAGATTTTCCAATGGTGGG
>JBMDYE010000032.1:0-6445 GCA_048595135.1 Planktothrix sp.
TAAGAATTAAGAATTAAGAATTAAGAATTAAGAATTAAGAATTAAGAATTAAGAATTAAGAATTCCGAATCCTGTTCTAACTTTTTATGCTAACTTATTTAAAACGTTTAAGTATTGAAGCCGATGGACGCTACGCAACCCCTGAAGAATTGGAATTTTTTACCACCTATTTTGCTTCATTAAAGATTCGTTTAAGTGCGTATCAAAAAATTCAGAAATTTGAATCTAAAATGATTCAAGAAGTTTTAGAAACACTGCAATCCCAAAATCCTAATATTTTTAGGAGAGGTTCCACCAATATTACTCAAAAATGGCGTTTAGATACGGTACGGGTTTTACGGCATTCAGCAATGGCTTTGTTAATAAATGATCCCGATTATTTAAAAGAACATTTGCTGATTTGGTTTGCTACGGTATTGCAAGCATTACAAGTGCAAGATTTAACCAAATTAACGTATCAAACAATGGTTGAAGTAATGACTAACTATCTCACCCCGGAAGAGCAAGCTTTATTTTTACCTTTCCTTGAACTTGATCTTAATATTTTATGTCGCAAAGTTTCTTATTAAAGATATTAAGAATTAAGAGGCAATAGGCACTCTTGCAATGGGCAATAGAGAATAAATTTCTTCCCCTGCCTCCCCTGCTTTCTCCGCTCCCTCCGCTCTTTTCTCACTGGTGACTGGTGACTGATAACTGGTGACTGTATCACTGATACACTTTGCCATTCGGTAAAGTTGCCCCTTGTAATTGAGCGCCTTTAAGTTCCGCATTCGCTAAAATTGCACCCTTTAAATTAGCGCCTTTTAAATCAGCACGGCTGAGATTTGCTCCGGTTAAATTGGCATCTGCTAAATTAACATTACCCAAATGGGCACTTCTTAAATCTGCCTTAATTAAACAGGCTTGACTCAGATTAGCAGAACTCAAATTAGACGAGCTTAAGTTAGCTTCCATTAATAAAGCACCTACTAAATTTGCTTCACTTAAATAAGCCCCAGCTAAATTAATTCCTGTTAATAATTTTTGTTTTAAATCAATACCACCTAAGTCTGCACCACTTAAATTAATTCCACTTAAATGAGCCCCATTTAAACAAACATTTCTTAAATAAGTTTTACTTAAATTGGCTTTACTTAAATTAGCACGGGTCAGATTCGCATCGTTCAAATCTGCTTCTAATAAAGTGGCTGAATTGAGAAAAGCATCGGTTAAATTAGCGTGTCTTAAATTGGCTTTTAATAAATGAGCTTTGGTTAAATCTGCCGCCGTCAGGTTGGCACCACTCAAATTCGCCCGCACAATTTCAGATTCACTCAAGTCTGCCTCGGACAAGTCTACATCTTTCAAGTTTGCTTGGGTTAAATTTGCCCCTTGTAGGATGGCTAAACTCAGGTTAGCTTTGATTAAATATGCTTTAGTCAGACAGGCTTGAGTTAAAATTGCAGAAGTTAAAGTTGCCGAACTAAAATCAGCACTTTGAAGATTACACTGACGCAAATTCGCACGCTGCAAATTTGCCCAATTTAGGTGAGCCCCTTCCAAAGAACTACGGCTGAGGTCAGCATCGGTTAAAATTGTGCCACTCAGACTCGCTCCACTCAAATTAGCCCCCGTTAAGTTCGCTCCGGTCAAATTAGCTTTGCTCAAATTTACTAAACTTAAATGGGAATCTCGTAAATCCGCATTGCTTAAATCTGCGCCAATTAAATGAGGGCGATTTTGAGGTTCTCGAATATTGGTAACACCTAAAGTGGGTACGGTATTGGCTCGATAGGAGCTTGTACTGAGAATAATGCCTCGCAGGCTAACGCCTTTAAAATCTCGTTCTCCATCCGCATATCGACTCAGTAATTCAATGGCATCCATGAGTTTAACTGTAAAAGAAATTCAGGTCGATGGGATAATTTCTGAACTATTAGCTTTGGCATAATTGTTGTAAAATTGTTTCAGAATCTTTTCCTTCGTCAACGAGCGCTTCTACAGGTTGCAAACGAGTATTGACACCCAGAACAAATAGATTATCTTCTGCGCCTTGGGTTTCACAGGTCAACTGAACACAGTGAAGTTCTCGACCCGTTAACCGACTAAAGAAAGAACTAAAAATTCCGGCTTCTAGAAAACAAACGGGTCGCTTCCAGTCGGGAGCTTGCGCCGCAAAGGGAGAATTTTTAGTGTGAATTAACAAAAATCCTTGTTGAGCGTAACGAGCATCTAAATCAAAGGTTCCCCATCCGTGGGTTTTCCAACATTGTTGTAAACATTGCACCAATTCAATCATTTCCATTTGGGAAACGGGTTGATCATAATATTCGCTAATTTCTTCACAGAAGCGAACATAAAAGTTTTTTCCCCACCAGCGACCGCAATTAAATAAGACCAAACGGGTGGCTTGACCCGTTTCTTCGTCTAAGCCTTTATAAATGGCTTCAATTAAGGTGGCTGGAATCGAGATCAAACGAGAACCACAACGATTTTCGAGTAAGCCTAATTCTAAATCCCCTTTTACATAGGCATCATAGGCGAAATAGTTGCCCGGAATTTGAGGTTTATTGAGTAGGTTGGTAATTTCAATCATGGGTCAAATGCTTAATAATTAATAGAAAAACCGGAGAAGATGATTCAAGATTTACTTGGAATCGCCTTGAAGAATTTGTGTTTCCACCTGTTCAAGAAAAGGTTTTAGAAAAATCATGGCTTTTGGGGACAATAATTCATTTAAACGAGTGTTGAGCAGTTGATAAATTTTAGTATCGATGGCTTGGGTATCTCTAACTTTCACTAAGCCGGATAACCACTCTAAAAGACGATACTGAAGATAGGTCGAATCATTTAATAACATTGCCATTGAGGCATGGCGAATGATTAAAATCCATTGTTGCAAAGCTTGTTCTAAGCGTTCTTGCTTCTCATTGGGGAAGTGATTGATCAGTTGATCGGCGATCGCTTGAAAAATAGTAACTTCGCGATCGCGCAAAAATTCATAAATTTTCAAGCGTTGGGCTAAGGTTTCTGCATAGCTTTTAAATCCGACTAACTCTTCCGTTTGGAGATAGCGATTTTCCGCTTGAACTAATAAGTCATTAAGGTCGGGCTGCATAGGACTGTTAAGTTTGGAGAAAGCAAAGGAACTAAAAGATTAACCCTGAAAAACATCAAAAATCGGCTCCTGAATCGGGTTTGATATGGCATTTTTCCCGATTAAAATAAACCCATTAAATCGTCAATGGTGACATCGAGATCTGAGGTATCTGAGGAGATGGGAGAATTGTTGGCGGGAGGAATCACACCCACTTGAGGGATACCATCCCAATTAACGGCTTGAAAGAACTCAGCCACCGTTAAGGTTAAATTTAAATGGGGCTGAGGAGCATGACCATTCTCAGCAGCGACGGGGACGGTTAAGGGACTTCCTAACCAATTCAAATTCGTAAAAAAGTCTTGAACGGACTGCCTCAGCCAAGCGTGTTTAGAATTCATCGTAATTTCACTCCATCTTGTAATTTTCGTTGAATATCTCGTGCCGTTGCCCCTTCATTCAACCAAAACCCTGCTGCATCAATGCGGTCGGGGTTGCCGAGGAGAAATTTGCAATAGGTTTCTCCCATTGAGTAACATTGCAATTCAATACAACTCAAACTTTTTTTGACCAAGGTGCTAAAAAACCCGGCAAATAATCCGGCATAGATATGGCAAAC
Source organism: Planktothrix sp. (assembly GCA_048595135.1). Taxonomy (GTDB): domain Bacteria; phylum Cyanobacteriota; class Cyanobacteriia; order Cyanobacteriales; family Microcoleaceae; genus JBMDYE01. Next base: position 3,699 of record JBMDYE010000032.1, read on the forward strand.
GGGTTTGCCTACATCCCCTAAACTCCGGGCAACGGCGGAGTCAAATAAGTTAATAAAAATACAGCCATGTTTGCGATCGCTCATGTCTACTTCCCAGCGACCCCAACCTTGAGCGGTAAAAGGCCACCACCAGGTTTCTAATAAAAACATTAAGTTCGAGTCGCGGATACTTTGACCATATTCGGTTTCATACCATTTCTGAAAAAATTCCGCATCTTTAACACCCCATTGTTTGCCAATGGTATACATAATTACAGCCGAGGCATTTCCAACTTCTTCTTCTAATCCTTCCACCAGACCAATAATAAAGTCTTCGCTGGTAAAAATATTTCGCAATTCATTCCAGTCGGTTACGGTTCCGGTTGGAGCCTCAAAGCTGAAAAAATCCTGAAATCGATAATGGTTATGGGCTTTCGGGTTCCGAGTTTTGAGCTTGGATTGGGCAAGATGAGAGGATTGGTTGGCTGTGGTGGAAACCATCGTAATAAATTCTCCTTTTGATCCATTCACTTTTGATGTACGACAGACAGTCATACTCATTGACAAGGCTCTGGCGCAACAGAGGGGATTTGTAAAGATTGATGACTGTAATAGACACACCTCTGTATCTAATTTAACTCTATTCTCTGGGGTGAAGGAAGATAATTTTAATAAAAATGCTGACGAGTTAAGCGATCGCAAGCAGCCAAAACATTTTACAGTTCATGGAATATGTTATCGTTTGTGCAGATTAAATTAGGAACTTGGGGGCATAAGTGATGAAACATCACGCTTGCGTTGCCATTGGCATTAATCAATACAATTTTCTGCAACCTTTAAGTTATGCCCAAAAGGACGCGGAAGCTATCCAGGAATTTTTGGTGAATGAAGGCGGGTTTTCGCCAGAAAAAAGTCTATTAATGACGGATAACTCACCGCAGGTGTTCGGGCTATCGACTGAGCCTAACCGCAAGAATATATTAGATTGGGTGGACTCAGTTTGCCAAGAGCAACTGTCCGAGGGCGAACTGTTATGGTTTTTTTGGAGCGGTTATGGATTCAGCAAGGAGGGACAAGATTATCTCCTCCCCATTGATGGTAACCCGACTCAGTTAGAGACAACGGGAATTCCGGTCAAAACCCTGTTTGAACATCTCAAAGGCGCACCAACCCAGAACATTGTGGTGCTACTGGATATGAACCGCAGCCAAGGGGCCTATGCGGGTGAAAGCGTTGGCAATCAAACGATTGAGTTAGCGCGGGAACTGGAAATCCCGACCCTTTTATCTTGCCGTCCTGAACAGTTATCACGGGAAACCTCGGCTTTACGCCAAGGCTTTTTTACGGTGGCGTTGTTAGAAGGCTTGAAATCAGGAGAATGCAAAACCCTGGATGATTTAACCCATTTTTTAAGTCAGCGCCTACCGGAACTCACCGAACAACATTTAAGACCCCGACAAAAACCGGTGTTTGCTATTTACCCTGCGGCGAAAATGCAGCAGGTGATTCTACCCGATAGTCGGCAGATGGCAACGGCTACCCTGAATAATGGGATGATGACGGCTGAGTCAATGGCAACAGAATCCTATCGCAACGGCACAGTGCCACCTCAAGCTGCGATGCAGTTGTCTAATGCTCCCAATTCCAGCGAAGTTAAAGCAAGTGTTCAACCTGCAACAGTTTCTGAACCTGTGAGTGGAAGTACAACGCCTCCGACACCTCCGGTTCAACCCCAACCTGGTTCCTCTGCCCCTGAACCCTCACGCCTAGATCCTATGTCCGACAGTTCATTTTTACAACGGTTAATTCTGTGGAGTGGCGCAACGGCTTTGGTGTTACTCCTGGGAGTCTTTTTAACCAATAAATCTGTATTTTTAGGGCAAAAAGCGGCTCAATCAACCGCCGGAAATCCAGCCCCCTTGGTGGATGATCAACCCTCAGCCACCCCGCCTTCGGGAGCCTCAACTGCCCCAGAAGCAGCTACACCGGAAGCTTTATTGGGAGGATCTAAAGTTTTATTAAGTGCCATGTCCGCTTCCGCTTTAAGTGATGCGATTAATCAGGCGGCAAAAGTTCCGGAAGCCGATCCCATGTACAAAACGGCGCAAACGGATATTGAACGCTGGAGTCAAATGATTCTGGATATTGCCGAAGGACGGGCGCAACAGAAGGATTGGCAAGGGGCTGTCAATGCGGCGAAACTGATTCCGAATCAAAACGAAGCGGTTTATCAACAAGCCCAAGGTGAAATTGAAACTTGGAATCAAGAGTTAGCCAAACTGAAAGATAGTCAAGCAATTTTAAGTCAAGCAAAAGGAGTTATTAAAGCCGGACAAGCTTCGTCTTATAGTGATGCGATCGCCATTGCTGAAAAAATATCTCCTGATCAAGCCGGTTATCAAGACGCTCAAAAATTAATGAATCAATGGAGCAATGAAATTTGGAAAATTGCTCAATCTCGCGCTCAGAAAAAACAATATCGTGATGCGATCGCCGCGGCACAGTTAGTTCCGCAAAATACACCGTCCTATGAGACGGCTCAAAAAGCGATCGCCCAATGGAAAAAACAAGCAAAATAGAATTAAGAATTAAGAATTAAGAATTAAGAATTAAGAATTAAGAATGGGCATTCTCGCAATGAGCAATAGAAATTTCTTCCCCTGATCACGAGCGCTCTTTCTAACTGGTGACTGGTGACTGGTGACTGTAAAGGACTGTTTTCTAACAGGAAGATTGCACAGAATTTGCACCGGGTACTTTAACTTTAG